>JBKGYB010000006.1:0-25483 GCA_046546295.1 Opitutales bacterium
CGGGCATGGAATTGTTTGCTGTGTCGAGCGGCTATTCAGCTTCTTTTTTAGTGCGCGCGGCATCGTCGCTTGCCTCGCCGGCCTCAGCCTCAGGCGTCTTCTCCGCATCTTCGCTTTCTTTGGGTGCTTCGTCTGCTTCGGGCGCGTCGGCTTTCGCGGAAGTTTCTCCTTCATCGGCTGTGGCTGCGCTCGCTTTAGCGACGGCCGGCGCTTTTTTGGCGCCCTTCCTGGCTGCTTTCTTCTTGGGCTTCTTGCCGTAGCCCTCGTCGGCTCCATCGATCAACTCGATCAGCGCGACTTCGGCAGCGTCTCCAATCCGCTGCCCAAGCTTGTAAATACGGGTATACCCGCCGGGGCGATCCAGGAATTCCGTCACGCGCTCATCAAACAGCTTGGCGACCGCTTTTTTGTCGCGAACACGGGAGATCGCAAGGCGCCGGAAATGCAATTTCCTGGCGACGTCGCTGGTATTTTCCGCCTTTTTCGCAAGCGTAATGATCTTTTCGATAAAGGGCCGCAGCGCTTTGGCTTTCGCGAGCGTTGTTTCGATGCGCCCGTGCGTGATCAGGGCGGACGCAAGGTTCCCCATCATGGCGGATCGGTGTGGTCCGGAAACCCCGAGAATATGTCTTTTTTTGCTATGACGCATTGGTCTACAATTTGAATGTTGGCGTTGGCAATTTAGAGGTCCGATCCTTTGTCGAGCAGACGTTCGTCGATTTTCATACCGAGTGAAAGCCCGAGTTGCTCGAGCTTTTCCTTGATTTCGTTGAGTGATTTTTTCCCGAAGTTCCGGTATTTCAACATCTCCTGCTCGCTTTTCATGGCGAGTTCGCCAACGGTGGTAATGTTGGCGTTGTTCAGGCAATTGGCCGCCCGCACGGAAAGCTCGATTTCGTTCACGCTCATATTAAGAAGCTTGCGCAGACGGTTTTGCTCTTCGCTGATCTCCTTGCTTTCGCTTTCGAACTCGATGTCTTCATGCGACACTTCGTCAAATACGTCGAGGTGGTGCTTCAGGATGGCAGCGCTTTGTTTGAGGGCGTCATCCGGATCGATCCGCCCGTCCGTGCTGACTTCAAGTATCAGCTTGTCGTAGTCCATCTCCTGACCGACCCTGGTGTTTTCCACAGTATACTTAACCAATTTCACGGGGCTGAAGAGTGAATCCACGGGAATCACGCCAATCGGCTGATCCGGCTTCTTGTTGTCATCCCCGACACAGTAGCCGCGGCCCACCCGGACTTCGAGCTCGGCCAGAAAGCGTTGCTTCTTGTCGAGCGTACAAATGAGTTGGTCCGGATTCACGATCTTGATGTTGTTGTCCTCCTGAATGTCGGCGGCGGTAACAGGACCCTCCCGATTGACGTCAATCATGAGGCTGGTTGGCTCACGTGTCTCGGAGACGATGAGGACCTTCTTGAGGTTGAGGACGATGTCGGTTACGTCTTCGACCACACCATCGATACTCTGGAACTCGTGTTGGACCCCTTCGATTTTCACGGAGGCAATGGCCGCCCCTTCGATCGAGCTTAGCAGCACACGACGGAGGGAATTGCCGACCGTGTGGCCGTAGCCTGTTTCAAAGGGCTCGGCCTGAAATGTGGCGAATGTATCCGTCGCGGTTTCCTCGACCTTGACGAGCCGATTGGGCAGTTCGAATTTTCCTAGGCGCTTTGGCATAATGGCGTTGTTTTTCTGGTTGCAAATGATTGTGTCCGGCTATCAGCCGGAGCGATTGGAGGCCGTGCCCCCGATTAACGGCTGTAGTATTCGACGATGAGCTGGACGTTGATCCCGGCTTCGGTTTCTTCGGCGGCAGGCAGGCGGTTGACGGTTGCCCGCAGGTTGTCGGCATTGAGCGTCAGCCACTCCGGCGCCGTTCGGGCCCGGCTTTCTTCAAGGCTTCGGGTTGCCAGCTGACGGGAAGAAGTACGCTCGCGCACTTCGATTTCCTGACCTTCTTGTACGGAAAAACTGGAAATGTCGGTCTTTCGTCCGTTCACGAGAATGTGCCCGTGCCCGACGAATTGACGGGCGGCGGATCGGGACTTTGCAAAACCGAGACGGTAAACAACGTTGTCCAGACGCGACTCAAGCATTTGCAGGAAAATTTCTCCGGTAACGCCGCGCTTCCTCTTTGCACGCTCGAAAGTGAGCCGGAACTGCTTCTCCGTCATGCCGTACATATAGCGGAGCTTTTGCTTCTCGTTCAGGCCGACCGCGTAGTCGCTGAGCTTGCGCCTGAGGCGCGGGCCATGCTGCCCGGGAGGGTGCGGCTTGCGTTCAAAGGCTTTATTCGGCGTAAAAATCGCCTGACCGAAGCGTCGGTTAATGCGGGTGGTGGGTCCTCTGTATCGGGCCATAATTTTTGTTTTTTCCAGTTGTCTGCTAACTTGTTGATAAGCGTCGGGGTGGCAGATTCACCTTAGACGCGACGACGTTTGGGTGGACGGCAGCCGTTGTGCGGAACCGGCGTGACGTCGACGATTTCCGTCACGATCATGCCCAGGGATTGCAAAGCGCGCACTGCCGAATCCCGCCCCATGCCCGGGCCCTTCAGCTTGACGACGACTTCTTTCATGCCATGCGACATGGCGGTCCGTCCTGCGTCCTGGGTGACAATCTGGGCCGCGTAGGCAGTGGATTTCCGCGAGCCGCGGAAATTGCACTTCCCGGCGCTTGACCAGGAAATCACATTGCCTTGAGGATCGCAAAAGGTGACCTTCGTATTGTTGAAGGTGGCGAGGACACTGACAATCCCCGAGGTTATGTTTTTGCTCCCTTTGGCGCGACGAATCTTCGCCGTGCCAAGGTCGCCTTTGAGAAGGTCTTCGGCGGTTTCCGTCTTTTTTTCAGGCTCAGCGTTCTCGGCGCTCCCGGCTTCGGCGCTCCCGGCCTCGGAGACTCCGGGCCCGGGGGTTTTTGTTTCTTCGACGGATGGTTGTTCGGCTTGTTCTTCGCTCATAGGGAAAATACTCTTTTAAAAATTATTTGCGGATTGGTTTGACCGCGCCTTTGCGGGTTCGGGCGTTGGTTTTTGTTCGCTGCCCGCGAACCGGAAGTCCGCGCGCATGGCGCATTCCGCGATAGCTGCGGATCGCGGACAGTCGTTTGAGTTCGGCCGTGCGCTCGCGCCGCAGGTCGCCTTCTACGACAAAGTTCTTGTCGGCGACGATGGAAGCGAGCTTGTTGACCTCTTCTTCGCTGAGTTCACCGGCGCGGCGCGCGGGATCAAAGCCCGAGGCTTCTACGATGGAACGGGCGCGGGTGGGACCGATGCCGTACACATAACGCAGCGAGTACTCAAGTTTCTTGTTGGCGGGAATGTCGACTCCGAGGATACGTGGCATAAGAATACGTGGTGAAAAAATTGTTCGCAAAAAGGCTTGCAGAGAGGAAAATCGATAAAAATACCGATTTTTTTGAATTTGAAAAGTTAAAAATTTGGATTTGTGAGAATTTCCGGTTCGCCGCTTGTAACAAGGACGGTTTCTTCAAAATGGGCGGAGGGTCGGCCGTCCCGAGTGGTTGCCGTCCATCCGTCGTCCAGGATGGTAATGCCCGGGGTCCCGAGGTTGACCATGGGTTCAATCGCGAGGGCCATGCCGGGCTGAAGCTTCGCCCCCGTGCCGCGACGACCGAAGTTCGGGATTTGGGGCGGTTCGTGCATGGACCTGCCGACTCCGTGGCCGACGAACTCGCGTACAATCCCGTACTTGTGGCGCTTCACGACGCGCTCGACGGCATTGGAGATATCGCCTACCCGATTGCCCGGGCGGGCAAAGCCGATCGCATATTGAAGCGCTTCGCGCGTCACATCGACCAGGGCCTGAGCGGCTTCCGTTGCGGGCGGGACAATTATCGTCGCTGCATTGTCACCGATAAAGCCCTGGTAACGGACCACAACATCAATGGAAACAAGATCGCCGGGCTGGATGGCGCGGCTCAGCCGCCCGATGCCATGGACAATTTCCTCGTTGATGGAAATACAGGTGAACCCGGGAAAGAAATTCCCGCCGGCCTGGTAGTTGAAACAGGCGCTTTGGGCGCCCATCGCCTCGATGCAGTGTCGGCCCAATTGGTCGAGATCGTAGGTGGTCATGCCGACTTCAACCGCGTCAATGAGCCGCTGCAGGACGCTTGCCGCGATTCGGCAGGCCTCGCGGATCAACTGAATTTCATCTTCTGAACGGACGGTCTTCATCAGGTCGGAAGGAAGCGAATCGAAAAATCAAAGAACAAAGAACAAAAAGTAATGCCGCGTTGCGGGCGTCCGCGGCGGCAAGGCCGGCAAAAGGGCGAGGTCAGCCGAGGTTGAGGAACCAGGAAACAATCCCCAGCAGGAAGAGCCCGGCGGCAAGGAACAAGAGCGGGCGCCATGCCGCCCAGAAATCCTGCAAGCCTGCGGAATCGACAAGGTGTTTGTTTCCGGTGGCGGAGCGACCGCGGATTTTTCCTTTTTTCAGGAAGCCGTCGTAGTGACGCTGGAGCAAATACGTCTCGATCTGGCGGATGAGATCAAGAAGCACCCCGACGGTAATGAGCATGCCGGTGCCCCCGAAGAAGGTGGCTACGTTGAAGGGAACATCATACGTAAAAAGGAGAATGTCGGGAAAGATCGCGATCACCGTAAGTGACAAGGCCCCGAATAGCGTCAGCCGCGTCATGATATGATCGAGGAACTTGGCGGTCGGCTCGCCGGGGCGCACGCCCGGGATATAGCCGCCGTTTTTCTTCAGGTCGTCCGCGATTTGAATGGGCTTGAACATGAGCGAGACCCAGAAATAACTGAAGACCAGGATGAGCAGGCCGAATATGATGTAATAAGCCGGTTGCCCCCGCTCAATCGTATCGGCCATATCCCGGAAGAAGCGCATGCCTGTGGCGCTCCCCAGGTAGCCCAGGATTTGCGCGGGGAACATGAGGATAGCGCTACCGAAGATGACGGGCATAACGCCGGCATAATTCACCTTGAGGGGAAGAAAGGAGCTTTGGCCGCCGTACACTTTACGGCCCACGACACGCTTCGCATACTGGACGGGGATCCTGCGCTGTGCCTGGGTGATCGCGACAAGCCCGGCGGTAACCAGGAAAAGGAGCGCCAGCATCAGCACACCTTCCGGAAGCCCCATGCTGGCATCCCCGGCGCCGACGGGAGCCGAGAACATGCGGTAAGCGGCCGCCACGGCGCCGGGCAGGCCCGATATAATGCTGACGGTGATCAGAAGGGAGATGCCGTTGCCGATG
Organism: Opitutales bacterium; assembly: GCA_046546295.1. Classification (GTDB taxonomy): domain Bacteria; phylum Verrucomicrobiota; class Verrucomicrobiia; order Opitutales; family Coraliomargaritaceae; genus JBKGYB01. The sequence goes on from JBKGYB010000006.1 coordinate 5,251, forward strand.
CCTCGCTGGGTGATCTGCTCCCCCAGCCACACCAGGATCATGGTGCCGCAGGTCAGGAAGATCGTTCCGGTGATCAGGAACTGTACTTGCCCGGCGATCACGATTTCCCCGTACTCCGCCGGGTTAAACCCCTGCCCGATCAGAGAACCGGGGTTGGTGGCGAGAGCGACCAGCAGGAGCAGGCCCTGAACAATGCAAATCCCGATCGTGAGGTAGCGTGTATACTGGTTGATTTTTTGCCGTCCGACATCGCCTTCCTGCTGCAGTCGAGCAATGGCTGGAAAAACAGCGCCAACCAATTGCATGATAATGGAGGCGCTGATATAGGGCATGATGCCGAGGGCGAAAACCGCGCCGTTAAGAAGCGCGCCCCCGGTGAACATGTTGTAGAAACCAACAAGCCCTCCGCCGCCCGAAGACTGCTGGGCAAAGAAATCCTGGATCGGAGCCGTGTTCATTCCGGGCAGAGGGATATTGGCCCCCACGCGCGCGATAAACAGCAAGGCCAACGTAAAAAATATACGCTGGCGCAGTTCCGGTATCTTAAGCGAATTGGTAAATGCGGAAAGCATGCTGTATCACCCTTGAGCTGAAAGAACGGTGGCCCGGATCAAGCGGAATCTTTCGTTTCCGCGGGAGAGGAGGCCTCGACAAACGATCCGCCGGCTGCTTCAACCTTCCTTTTCGCGGAAGCGGAAGCATGATCCACATGCACCGTAAAAGCGCGGTTGAGCTCCCCGTCGCCCAGCAATTTGATGCTCTGGCCGTTGTCGCGAATGAGGCCCGCGCTGACAAGCGCCGCACGGTCGACGGTGTCGCCCTGCACACGCTCGAGTTCGGCGACATTGACGGTCTGCCAATGTTTGCGGAACTTGGCATTGTTGAAGCCACGTATGGGAAGTTTGCGGTAGAGGGGCATTTGGCCGCCCTCGAAGCCAACGGGGATCCCGCCGCCGGAACGGGCTTTCTGGCCTTTGTGGCCTTTCCCGGAAGTTTTTCCATGGCCGCTGCCTTCCCCGCGCCCGAGGCGCTTGGTGGGATGGGTGGCCCCTTTGATAGTGGGAATACTGTTTAGATTCATGATACGTTTGCTTCCGTTTGCGCTTCTTCTTCAACGGTATCTCCGAAGCGCAGGCTTTTGATTTCCTGATTGGTTCGCATTTGTTTGAGTGCGTGCATGGTGGCGTTGACGGTAGCCAAGTAGTTGTTCGAGCCGAGGGATTTGGAAAGCACGTTTTTGACGCCCGCCGCCTCGAGAACCGCGCGGACACCGCCGCCGGCGATGATTCCGGTCCCGTCCGAAGCGGGGCGAAGCAACACCTTGCCCCCGTCGGCTTCGCCGAGCGCGGAATGTGGCAGCGTATCGCCCCGGAGTTTCACCTCGATCATGTTCTTGCGCGCCTGCTCGCCGCCCTTGCGGATGGCTTCCGGCACTTCCTTGGCTTTGCCGTAGCCGAACCCGACCCCGCCGTTCTGGTTGCCGGTAACAACGAGGGCGGCAAAACTGAAGCGGCGTCCGCCTTTTACAACTTTCGCGCAACGGTTGATATGGACCACTTTCTCGACAAGCTCGGGAGCTTCAGTGGTTTCCTCGGCGGATGAAAAAGATTTGCTCTGTTTGCTCATAGGATATTTTAAAACTTCAGACCGGATTCGCGGGCGGCGTCAGCGAAAGCTTTCACGCAGCCATGATAACGTCGGCCGGCACGATCAAATACGACGCTTTGAATGCCGGCGGCGGCCGCTTTTTCGCCGATCCGTCGACCGAGTTCCGCCGCTCCTTCGGCATTGGGCTTGTGGCTGCCATCCTTCCCGGCCACGGTCGTGGCATAGGCCATCGTGTGGCCCTTCACGTCGTCAATGCATTGCGCATAAACATGCTTGTTGGAGAAGTAAACGGCGAGCCGGGGGCGCTCCGCTGAACCGCGGATCTTTTTACGGATCCGCCAGCGGCGTCTTTGTCGAAGTGTGTTTTTTGTATTCAGTTTCATGCTGGGATGTCTCTTTAATCTGTTACGCGGACTTCTTGCCTTCCTTGCGACGGACATATTCACCGACAATATAAACACCCTTGCCTTTGTAGGGTTCCGCCGGGGCAAAACCGCGGATTCTGGCGGCCACTTGCCCAACCATCTGTTTGTCGGCGCCCTCTACGGTAACTTTCGTATTTTCGGCCACCGTGACATTCACGCCTTCCGGAATTTTAACGCGGACGGGGTGCGAAAAGCCGAGCGCGAGATCCAGCACGTCGCCGCTCAATGTGGCGCGATACCCGACACCCTGAATTTCAAGCTCTTTCTTAAAACCTTCCACGGCTCCGACAACCATGTTATTAATAATGGAGCGCACGGTGCCATACATGGCGCGCGCATGCTTTCTGTCGTCGGACGGCGATACCTGGATGGCCTCGTCGCTCTGTTCAATCCGGACGGATCGATCAAAGGTTTTTTCGAGTTTGCCCTTCGGGCCTTCGACGCGGACGGTGGATCCATCGACCGCAACTTTGGCTTGAGCGGGGATGGAGATGGGAAGTTTGCCTATTCTGCTCATAATGAATGCCTCGGTTACCAGACTTTACAAATCAGTTCGCCCCCGACGCCGGCTTCGCGGGCATCCCGGGCGCGCATGACGCCCTTCGAAGTCGTCAGGACGGCAACCCCGAGCCCCCCGAGGATGCGCGGAATTTCGCGGGCTCCGAAGTACAGGCGGCGGCCCGGCGTACTATGCCGTTCGATCCCGGCAATAGCAGGCGTGTCACCCACATACTTGAAGGTGATTTCAAGCATTTTCAAGCCGCGCGGATTCCGGATTTCCCTGTAATTGCTGATATAGCCTTCTTGTTTCAGGATATCGGCAATGGCGGCGCGCATTTTCGAGTGGTGTGCGGAGCACGCTTCCTTGCGGGCCGCACTGCCGTTGCGGATGATGGTGAGAAAGTCACCTATTGTATCGTGGACTGCCATAGTAAAAGCAAATGGGTTTCCGTGGTGGATTGGATGCCTCCCTTACCAGGAGGATTTGGTAACGCCGGGAATTTTCCCCTGCGTAGCGAGTTCCCTAAAAGTGATGCGGGAAAGCCCGAACCTCCGCAGATGCCCGCGGGGACGGCCGGTGACGGAACAACGGTTGCGCGAACGGATGGGCGAACTGTTCCGGGGAAGTTTGGAAAGTTTAGCCTGCGCTTCGTAAAACGCCTCGTCCGAAGTTTCGGGATCGGCCATAATCGCCTTGAGCGCCTTACGCTTTTCAGCATACCGGCTTGCCATACGGCGGCGTTTGAGATCGCGTTGAACTGCTGATTTATTTGCCATGAATCGTGTTGTTGTTTTTGGGTTTTCAGGCGCTCGCAGTGGCTGTTTCCACCACTTCCGCCGTGGTTTCGGCGCTGGCGCCGGGTTTACGGAACGGGAAACCGAGGAGTCGAAGCAATTCCCGCCCTTCTTCGTCGGTCCGGGCGGTGGTGTTGATGCAAATGTCCATGCCGATGGTCTCATTTGTTCCTTCGGCGCTGATTTCCGGAAAAATAGCGTGGTCCGCCACGCCCAAGGTATAATTCCCGTTCCCGTCCATTGTCGTGGGGACGCCGCGGAAGTCGCGCATGCACGGCAATGCGATAAAGATCAAACGGGTGAGGAATTCGTACATCGCTTTACCCCGCAAAGTGACTTTCACGCCAATGGGCTGCCCCGTGCGAAGCTTGAAATTCGAGATGCTCAGCTTTGCTTTCGTGGTGACCGGACGCTGGCCGGCGATTTTTGCAATTTCGTCGGCCACATACGCAATGTGGTTTTTGTCGGCGGTCGCGCTAAAGCCCGAGTTGATGACAATCTTATTGATCGCCGGGACCTCGTGCCGGTTGCTGTGGCCGAACTTCTCCATCAGCGCAGGCACAACCGTGTCGGCATAGTGTTGTTTTAGGCTTGGTTGTTCCATTGTTAAAAAAAGAGGCTCGAGTTGACGGCCGTTTCGGTAATCAGGTTGCAGGTATTGTCTTGTAAGGGAAAAAGACGGTCCAAAATGAAGTTTTTATCCCGCCTGACAAGTGTGAATTCAAGAAGTTCGCTTATTCCTCCTGGCGTCATAAGCTTCGGCGGGCATGACGTTGGAATAGTGGACGGGGACCTCCCGCTCGACCTGGGAGCCTTCGGGATTTTCCTGGGATTTGGGTTGGTATTTTGTGATGAGGTTGACGCCTTCGATGAGAACGGATTGACCCGCTTTCACTTCAAGGACCTTGCCTCGTTTGCCTTTGTGGTCACCCGAGATGACCACGACTTCCTGTCCGCGCTTGATTGCTTGTGCCATAATTAGAGAACCTCCGGTGCAAGAGAGATGATTTTCATGTACTTGGCGCGCAATTCGCGTGCCACCGGACCGAAGATACGGGTTCCGCGGGGATTGCCGTCGGGATTGATGAGAACGGCCGCATTGTCGTCGAAGCGCAAATAGCTGCCGTCGGAACGCCGGATCGGCGCTTTTGTGCGCACAACCACCGCGCGAACGACTTCCCCCTTTTTCACGGGGGAATTTGAAGCCGCTTCTTTGACCGCGCACACGACGATGTCGCCGAGCGACGCGGTTTTTTTGCTCTGGCCGAGACGACGAATCATTTCCGCCGATTTGGCCCCTGTATTATCCGCGATAAATACGCGGCTGTTCATCTGGATCATGCTTCGGTCTCCGTTTGTGGAATTTTTAAGTTCTTCAAGAAATTTTTTGAAAAGAAAGGATCACTGGCTTCCAAGTCGCGGCGCGGTTTCAAGCACGCGCGTCACGCGCCAGCGCTTCAGCTTGCTCAAGGGGCGTGTTTCCATGATTTCCACCTTGTCGCCCAGACCGCATTCGTTGGCCTCGTCGTGCACGTGCACAACGGTCTTCCGTTTGATCTCCTTGCGGTACAACGGATGCGGAATCTTGAAAAGATAGGTGACTTTTATCGTCTTGTCGCCGGATCGGCTGGTGACGGTCCCGATAAGGGATTTGCGGGTATTTCGTGTCGCTTTCATAGGATAAGGGAGGCAAAAAGCGCTCAACCGTTGGTATGGGCCAGTTTTTTCTCTTTAAGAATGGTTTCGAGGCGCGCGATTTCGCGGCGCAGCCGGGTGAATTCGTGTGGGTGCTCGATCTGTCCGCTCTGCTTGCGCATGCGCAGATCGACATAGGCGGAACGGGAGTCCCGCAAACTTTTTGAAATTTCGGGTTCGGACATTTCTCGTATTTCTTTGTTTTTCATGACGCTATTCGTACCTTTCTAGAAGACCTTGGGTTTAGCCCTCGTCGCGAGAGACAAAGCGGCAGCGAAAGGGTAATTTGGCATCGGCCAGACGCAGGGCCTCGCGGGCGGCCGTGGGCGAACAGCCCGCCACTTCGAAAAGCATGGCGCCGGGACGGACCACCGCGACCCATTTATCAACGGGCCCCTTGCCCTTCCCCATACGGGTTTCGGCGGGCTTTTTTGTCACGGGCTTGTGCGGGAAGACGCGTATCCAGACTTTGCCTTTTCGTTTCAGACTACGCGTCATCGCGACACGAGCGGCCTCGATCTGCCGCGAAGTCATGCGCCCGCGGGTGAGCGACTGGATGCCGAAGTCTCCGAAAGCCAGTGTATTACAGGACTGGGCGTTGCCGTAAATGCGGCCTTTGTGGGCTTTGCGGTATTTTGTACGTGAAGGAAGTAATGCCATGGTTCTATCCTGTTCGAGTGGTTAAAATTCTTGTCTGGTGTTGTTGGGCGTCTAGGCATTGCCTTCATCAGGAAGACAGATCCAGCATTTGACGCCGATAATGCCATAAAGGGTGCGGGCTTCGCTGAAGCCGTAATCGATCTTTGCCCGAAGCGTGTGAAGGGGCACCCGGCCCTGGCGCTGTTGTTCCGTGCGGGCGATATCGCTACCCCCCAGACGACCGGCGCATTGGATGCGAATGCCGTCCGCGCCCATCGCCATAGTGGTTTGCACCGTGCGCTTCATGGCACGCCGGAAAGCAATCCGGCGCTCCAACTGAAGCGCGACATTCTCGGAGACGAGCTGCGCGGACAGATCCGGACGCTTGACCTCTTGAATGTCAAGCATGATGTCTTTGCCAAGTCTTTTATTCAGACGTTCCTTCAATTTGTCCAGCTCCTGCCCCTTGCGTCCGATGACCACGCCCGGACGGGCGGTGAAAACCTTGACGCGAATACGGCCCGATGCCCGCTCAATAAAAATCCGCGGCACGGAGGCGTAGCGCAGCTTTTCGGTGAGAAACGCGCGTATTTCGTGATCTTCCTTCACGTATTGCGCGCAGTCCCCCTGTTCGGCGAACCACCGGGAATCCCAGTCGCGGGTTAGTGAGAGGCGAAAGCCGATTGGATGAACTTTTTGTCCCATAAGTGTGTATCGGTCGGATTAAAGATTACTCGCCGTCGCTCAGGACGATGCGAATATGGCTGGTTGGTTTCTTGTAGGGGTGGGCGGAGCCGCGAGCGGCCGGCCGAAAGCGCTTGAATGCGGGGCCTTGCTCAACGACGGCGGATTCAATCGTAAGGGAATCCGAAGAAAGATCATTGTTGTTTTCCGCGTTCGCGATCGCGGACTGGAGCGTCTTGCTCACCAGCCGAGCGGATTTGCGCGGAATGAAACGAAGCGACTCGACCGCCTCGGCGGCATTGAGCCCCTGAATGGCGCGCGTGATTTGGCGCACCTTGCTGGGCGACATACGGGCGTATTTTGTGTAAGCTTTGACCTGCATAATGCTTCAGGTAGGTTGGGTTAAGTGGTTTTGATTCGGGCAATATCGCCCTCGCGAATCGTGGCGTTCTTGTTGATGTCTATGATAAGAGCGGCGGCCTGTGTTCTGCGCGCCTCTATAATGATTAACTCGGCGAAGCTTCCCTTTTGCCCGCGCGCCACAGTGCATAGCATCCCGAGGCGCAGGCCCTGCTGCAGTCCGCCATTGAGTATCACCACGTCCGTGGCCAGGCTGGAAACCACCTCGCGCACGGCTGCTCTGTTTTGCGTGTGCATCGGCTCCTCCATGAAACGGGGAACTTCAGCCGCGCCGCTTCCGGCGCTGAGCGGCGCAGTGCTACAGAGCAGAAAAACGAGAAAACTCGGCAGCAGTTGTATTCGGGCGGGTGACATGGAGAAAATCCTCTTTGGCTTGGGCGGACGGTTTACTTTTTCTTCCCCGCCTGGTGCGACTTGAAAGTACGGGTGGGCGCAAACTCGCCGAGCTTGTGGCCCACCATATTTTCCGTAACGTAAACGGGCAGGAAATTGCGCCCGTTGTGGACATTGAAGTTCAGCCCCACAAAATCGGGCGTGACCGTGGAACGGCGCGACCACGTGCGAATCGGCTTGCGATCGCTGGAAGCTTGAGCGCGTTCCACTTTCTTAGCCAGATGGGGATCGACGAAGAATCCTTTTTTAACAGATCGGGACATAGCGTGAAGGTTTGACTATTTTTTCTTGAAGGTTCGACCGTTGCGGCGAACCAGGATTTGCGAATTCGAGGTCTTCGATTTTTTCCGGGTCGGGAAACCTTTCGAGAGCTGGCCCCACGGTGATTGCGGGTGCCCGCCCCCGGAAGTGCGGCCCTCGCCACCGCCCATCGGGTGGTCGACCGGGTTCATGGCGACACCACGAACGCGCGGCCTGCGCCCCATCCAGCGGCGGCGTCCGGCTTTCGCGTAGCTCTGGCTTTCGTGCTCGTGGTTGCCGACTTCCCCGACCGTGGCCCGGCACTGGGAATTCAGGTAGCGGATTTCACCGGAGGGCATCTTGACGGTGGCGCGCTTGCCGTCGACCGCAATCAGCTGGGCCGATTGGCCGGCGGAACGGGCAATCTGCGCTCCGCGGCCCGGATGCAGCTCAAGGGCGTGAATTTTGGTTGCCGGGGGAATGACGGAAAGCGGCAGACTGTGCCCCGGGCCGAAGGCCTTGCGTTGATTCGAGCTGATAAGCTCCGCGCCCTCCTGGACCCCGCGGGGCGCAAGGATATAGCGCTTTTCGCCGTCCGCATACGCGAGCAGCGCAATGTTGGCGGAACGGTTCGGATCATACTCGATCGCCTGCACGCGCGCCGGGATGTCGAGCTTGTCGCGGCGAAAATCAATGAGCCGGTAGGCCCGCTTGTGCCCGCCTCCGCGTCGACGCGAAGTGATTCGCCCGTAGCAGTTGCGGCCTTTTTTGACGTGCTTGTATTCCGTCAGCCGGGGCTCGGATCTCTTTTTCGAAAGCGGCTGTGTGTTACGGACCAGATAGCGCTGGCCCGGTGTAATGGGTCTGGAATGGGTGAGTGGCATAATCCGGATTCTCCTGGTTATTGCGATGAACTAGACGATTTCGATGGCATCGTCTTTTTTCAGGGTGACGATGGCTTTTTTGTGGCCGCCGGACTTGCCGGGGCGGCCGCGGCGCATACGGTCCGGCTTGATCTTCGGTTTTTTGATGAGAATGTTCACTTTGACCACATTCACATTGAACACTTTCTCCACCGCCCGGGCGACTTCCTTGCGATTGGCGCCGGGAGCGACTTCGAAAGTGTACTGGTTGTTATGCGCCGAAAGATTGGCCGCTTTTTCGGTGATGCGGTACTCTTTTAAAATTTGGTCTGCGATTATCATGATTCGTCTCCGTGGGCACGTGTGATTACAGTTTCCAGGCCTTTCGCGCTTACGAGGATACGCTGGTAGCGGACAAGGTCGAGGACATTGAGATTGCAGGCTTCCGTGAGCGTGACGCCCTCAATGTTGCGGGCGGCAAGGGCGGCATTGTCTTCGAAGGCATCGTCTACAATCAGAACCTTGCCCCGCTCAGGAAGAATTCCGTTGAGCACTTTGTCAAACAGCCGGGTCTTCGGCGCTTCGACCTGCAAGGCCTCGATAACGGAAATGCCTCCTTCGGACGCCCGTTCGAAAAGCGCGCGCTTGAAAGCAAGCGTCTTCATCCGGCGATTGATTTTCTGGGAGAAATCGCGTGGGCGCGGGCCGTGGGCGATACCACCGTGGCGTTGGTGGGGCACGCGCTTCGATCCCTGGCGCGCCGTGCCCATGCCTTTTTGGCGAAAGAGTTTTTTGCCGGTGCCGGCAACTTCGGCCCGTGTTTTGGTGGACGCGGTGCCTTGTCGTTTGTTTGCTTGTTGGGCGAGAACGACTTGGCGCAACGCGGCGACCCCTTTGTCCCCCTCGAATTCAGGAAGCCCGGAGAATTCCCGCGATTCGCTCTTCGTCCCGTCGGCTGTGTACACTGTAAGTTTCATGGTTTCGTCTCCTTGATTTTCCGCCTTTCGGGTTTATGCCTTCTGTTCCGGTTTGGTTTTGACCGCGGATCGCACCGTCACGAGACTGCCGCGAGCCCCGGGAATGCTTCCTTTGATCAGGAGCAGGTTTTTTTCCGCGTCGATCCGTACGATCCGCAGATTCTGGACGGTGCGCCGGGCATCGCCCATGTGGCCCGGCATTTTCTTGCCCTTGAGAACATGACCGGGGCCCTGGCACATGCCGTAAGATCCGCCCCGCCGGTGAAACATGGAACCGTGTGACTTGGGGCCGCCGGAAAAACCGTGGCGCTTGACCACGCCCTGGAAGCCGCGACCTTTCGTGGTCCCGATGACGTCGATCTTTTGCCCTTCTTCGAAGCGTTCAACCGTCAGGATGTCTCCGAGGTTCAGGTCGTTTTCCCCGTTGATGCGAAATTCGCCCAGTTCCGAATGGGGCTCGGCGCCCGCTTTTTCCAAGTGCCCGAGTTCGGCGCGCGACAGGCGCTGACTCTTTTGCGGCTGGTAGCCGATTTGGACGGCGTCATAACCGTCCTTTTCGGAAGACTTGATTTGGGTAACCGGACAGGGGCCTGCTTCGATGACCGTCACAGGCACGAGACATTCACTGTCGTCGTATACCTGGGACATACCTATCTTTTTGCCGAGTAGGACTATATTCATAAGACTAAGTGGCAGGTGGAACCGGAGCTCCGTTTAAGATGCCTGCGTTAGCGGTTCAAATTTGTGGATTAATGCGTTCCGATGCGAACGAACGGGTGAAAAAAGGGATTGTTGCGAGCGACGTCAACTAAACATTTATAGAAATATCAACTCCGGCGGGCAGATTGAGTTTTTTCAACTCATCCACGGTCGCGGCGGTTGGCTCAAGGATGTCGATCAGACGCTTGTGCGTGCGGACTTCGAACTGATCCATCGCTTTTTTGTTCACGTGCGGGGAGCGATTCACACTGAAACGCTCTATATGCGTGGGCAGCGGGACGGGGCCGGAAACGCGGGCGCCGGAACGCTTCGCGGTCTCGACGATATCGGCGGTGGATTGGTCGATTACACGGTAATCGTAGCCTTTCAGGCGGATGCGGATGCGTGGTGAGCTCATAATGATGATGATTAAAGGACAGTCGATTGTTTAGGTTGCAGTTTCCAGGATGGCATTGAGGACGTTTTGGGGGACTATTTCAAAGTGGCTGGGCTCCATCGTGAACGACGCCCGGCCTTTGCTGAGCGAGCGGACGATGGTGGAGTAGCCGAACATTTCCACAAGGGGAACGACGGCGGATATCGTGACATAGGATGTTTTGGAGTCGATTTGCTCGATCTGGCCGCGGCGGCGGTTCAAGTCGCCCATGATGTCGCCTTGGTATTCCTCGGGCGTTTCGACCGCGACCTGCATAACGGGCTCGAGCAATACGGGGTCGCCTTTTTGCATGGCATCCCGAAAGGCGAAAATGCCCGCCATTTTGAAGGCCGTCTCGGAAGAGTCGACTTCATGAAATGAGCCGTCGATCAAAGCGGCCTTGAAGTCCACCACGGGATAACCGGCGACGGTTCCGTTATAGGCCGCTTCGCGAATGCCTTCGAGCGTGGGATTGATGAACTCTTTCGGGATCACGCCCCCGGTGATCGCGCTTTCAACTTCAATGCCCTGGCCCCGCGCGAGTGGTTCGACTCGAATGCGGGCATCGCCGTACTGCCCCTTGCCTCCGGTCTGGCGAATAAATTTGCCTTCGCCCTCCGCCGGGGTGGTAAAGGTTTCGCGATAGGCGATTTGCGGACGCCCCGCATCGGCATCCACTTTGAATTCGCGGAACAGGCGGTCCTTTATGATTTCAAGGTGAAGCTCGCCCATCCCGGCAATCAAGGTCTGCCCCGTCTCTTCGTCGAAGGTCACAACAAAGGTGGGATCTTCCTCGGCGAGCCTTTTGAGCGCGTCCGCCAATTTGTCCTGGTCCGCCTTTGTCTTCGGTTCGATCGACATGGATATGACGGGCTCGGGAAATGTCGGCGGCTCGAGCCGAACGTCCAGGTCTTTGGCGGTCAGGGTATCGCCGGTCGCGACATCCCGCGCGCCGACCAGCGCGCAAATATCGCCGGAATAGGCCGTATCAATGTCTTCCCGTGAATCCGCCTTGATGACCAGCAACCGGGATATGCGTTCGGTCTTGCCGGTCCGCGGGTTATGCAGGGCCGAGCCTTTCTTGAGAACCCCGGAATATACGCGGAAAAACACCACTTTGCCCACATACGGATCCGTGGTCAGCTTGAATGCCAGTCCGGCCACTTTTCCGTTGTCATCCGGGTGGACGGAAACTTTTTGCCCTTTGCGGTCCTCGCCCTCCATCGGGGGAAGTTCCAATGGACAGGGCAGGTAATTGACGATGCATTCGAGGAGGGGCTGTACGCCTTTGTTTTTGAAGGCACTGCCGGGAATGACGCCGCAGAAACCAAGGGAAACGGTGGCCTTCCGAATCGCCCGGCGGACGGCATCCGCCGTGATCTCGCCGCCTTCAAGAAAACGGCCGGCAAGTTCGTCATCAAAATCCGCAAGCGCTTCAATCAGTTTTTCGCGATAGACGTTCGCCTGTTCGAAATACCCGGAAGGGATTTCGGTCGTCTCGAAACTCATCCCCGAAGGATCCTTCGGATCATAGAGGAGCGCGCGCATGGAAGCGAGATCGATCAAGCCCTGGAATGTATCTTCCGATCCGACGGGCAGGTAGATCGGGTGTGCGTTCGCGCCGAGGCGCTTGCGCATGGATTCGATGGCGCCGAAAAAATCGGCCCCCACGCGATCCATTTTGTTGATAAACGCGATCCGCGGGACGCTGTACTTTGCCATTTGCCGCCAGACCGTTTCGGACTGGGGCTGCACGCCGGCGACGCCGCAAAAGACCCCGATCGCGCCGTCCAGCACACGGAGCGAGCGCTCGACTTCCGCCGTGAAATCAACATGCCCGGGTGTGTCGATAATGTTGATCCGGTGGCGGCATCCGCCATACGGACCGTCGGGATTGGTCCAAGTGCAGGAAATCGCGGCCGAAGTGATCGTGATGCCCCGCTCCCGTTCCTGGGCCATCCAATCCGTCACGGCATTGCCGTCGTGGACTTCGCCCATTTTGTGAACCACCCCCGCATAATACAAAATACGCTCCGTGGTCGTTGTCTTCCCCGCATCTATGTGCGCCACAATGCCGATGTTGCGCGTATGCTCCAACGGGAACTTGCGCTTCGGCGAGCTGACTGAAGCTGTGGAAGTGGCGGACATCTGGAAAAGAACAGAGAAAGAACAATGGAAAGCACGGCGTGGAAACACGCCGCGCGGGACTACCAACGCAAATGAGCAAAGGCCCGGTTGGCTTGGGCCATCCGGTGCGTCTCTTCCTTTTTCTTTACGACGGCGCCGGTGTTATTAAAAGCATCTATGATTTCATCGGCCAATGCTTCTTCCATCGGCACGCCCTTGCGTTTGCGGGCCGTCGCAACCATCCACCGGAAAGCCAGGCTTTGCTGCCGCTCAAAGGAAAGCTCGACCGGCACCTGGTAGGTGGCCCCGCCAACACGCCGGCTCTTTACCTCGAGCTTCGGGCGGGCGTTTTCAAGCGCGCCCTTGACGAGATCGACGGGGTCCCCCTTGCCGAGTTTCTCGCTGACGCGCTGGAATGCGGTGTAAACGATCCGTTGGGCAAGCGTGCGTTTGCCGCGCTCCATGATCATATTGACAAGGCTCGTTACCAACGGGCTGTTGTAGCGCGGATCGGAAACGAGAGGACGTTTGGTGGCTTGGCGTCGACGGGACATAGCGTGTTCGAACTAACGGGTTCTTTGCTTCAATGGGTTCAGGAGGCTTTTTTGGGACGTTTGACCCCGTACTTGGAACGGCTGCGCCGGCGTTTCTCAACTCCTACGGAATCGAGTGTGCCGCGAACGATGTGGTAGCGCACGCCGGGCAAATCCTTTACCCGGCCGCCCCGCACAAGAACGATGCTGTGCTCTTGCAGCTTGTGCCCTTCATCGGGAATGTAGGCGATGACTTCCACCCCCGTGGTCAAGCGGACTTTGGCCACTTTGCGAATGGCCGAATTCGGCTTCTTCGGGGTCCGGGTCATGACTTGCACACAGACGCCGCGGCGAAAAGGGTTGGCGCGAAGCGCCGGAGACTTCGTCGCCCCCTTCTGCACCACGCGCGGCTTACGGACGAGTTGGTTAATTGTCGGCATGAAATTTAAATTTTTTATTAGATCAATGAATTCAGGGAAAGACGCCCAAAGTAATGAATGAAAATCAACGTGCAAGACTTTTGTGAGAAAATTTCCCCTTCAGCCACGCAGCCTCCCACCGCGTGGAATACGCCGAGGCGTGTCGCCCGCGCAGCAGGCAAAATTCCCGGTTTTTCGTATCGCTGGCCGTCAGACCCCGACCTGATAGCGCGCGAAGCGTCGAATAATCATGTTTTCCCCCATTTTCGCGATCATCGCGGTGAGCTTCTCCTGAACCGTCTGGTCCGGGTCTTTTACAAAGGCCTGCTCAAGGAGGCAGGATTCGCTCAGGTATTTGTTCAACTTGCCCTCGACGATCTTTTCAACGGCGTGGGGCGGTTTGCCTTCGGCTTGGGATTCCGCAACCTTGCGCTCTTCTTGCAGGAGGACGGGGTCAATGTCTTCGCGCGATACGCATACAGGACTGGACGCCGCTATATGCATGGCGATATCGCGGACGAACTCCTTGAAATCGTCGGTCTTGGCCACGAAATCACTCTCGCAGTTGACCTCCAGGAGCACCCCGACCTTGCCCCCCATGTGGATGTAGGATTCGATGAGCCCTTCGGAGGCCTCACGATCCGCTTTCTTGGCAGCTTTCGCCACACCCTTTTTACGGAGGTGCTCGACGGCTTTGTCAAAATCGCCCTCCGCTTCCACCAGGGCTTTTTTGCAATCCATTAAACCGGCGCCCGTGCTCGCACGGAGCTCGCCCACCATTTTCGCATTAATTTCAACACTCATGTTACTTCTTTCTTTAAATTATTCGGCTGTTTGCGGGACTCGGGTTCGCAGCTTTCTCCGCTCCCGGAGCACCGCTATTTCTCTTCCGCTTCTTCCTTGTTCTCGTTCTCATCTTCCCCGTAACCGGCCGGAAGCGTGACTTCAACATCTTCCGCCTGTTCGAAGACCTGTTCGCGGACCAGCGGCGTGGCCCCCTTTTGAACCTTCTTTGCATCCCGCTTGGCAAGCCCGTTTTGAGCGGCCTCCATAATTGTTTCCACAATGATGCGAACGGACTTCACGGCATCGTCATTGCCCGGGATCGGGTAGTCGATCCGGGTCGGATCGGAATTCGTGTCCACGAGCCCCACGACCGGGATGCCCAGGCGATTCGCCTCCGCGACCGCGATACTCTCGTTTTTTGTATCAACGACAAAAAGCGCGGCGGGCAACTCCTCAAGTTCAAGCATGCCCTCGAAATTGCGATGCATCCGGCTCATTTGACGGCGGATCGCAGCCTCTTCCTTGCCGGGAAGTTTTTCCAGTTCGCCTTCGCGGTCCATCTTCAAAAACTTGCGGTATTTCGCCAGCGAGCTCTTGATGGTGCTGAAATTCGTCAAGCCGCCCCCCATCCAGCGGCTGACACAGTAGGGCATGCGGCAAGCGGTCGCCGCTTCCCGCATGATGTCCTGGGCTTGTTTTTTGGTGCCGACAAAGAGGATGTCCTTGTTCGAGGCAACCGTCTCTTCCACGAACGCGCAGGCTTTTTCCAGAAGCGCGTGGGTTTTTTCCAGGTCAATGATGGAAATCCCGTTTTGATTGGCGTATACGTACGGCTTCGATTTCGGGTTCCAGCGGCGCAGTTGGTGCCCGAAATGCACTCCGGCATCGAGCAGGTCTTTTGGTGTTGTATTCATGGTTGGTTCAAAGCCCCGGGCCATCGGTCGCGGGGAGAAACAGCGTTTCTTTTTGCTTTTCGGTTTTTATTGTTGGGTTCGTTTTCCTGCTTTCCGGCAGCCGGACGACACGGTTTAACCGGGAAAACAAACCTCCGGATACTGCCGCCCGCTTACCGAAACAAGACACCGATGGAACGGCGTCTCAAACACGGAAACAGGAACGTATAGCAAAGGGTGCAGGCATGACAAGCTAAAATCGCAAAGAAAAAAGCCTTTTCTTTTTCCGGCTCGTCAACGCCTTGACTTCGGCGGATGGCGGACGTTTCCTCCGCGTCTTTTCCATCCCTTTTCCATGCGTGTTCTATTGCTCAGCGCCTATCATTCCGCCAGTCATCGTTATTGGTGCGACGGTTTAATGCGCGCCTTCCCGGAGGTCGAATGGACTTTAAAAACCCAGCCCGCGAGGCATTTCAGTTGGCGCGTCCGCAGCTCCGGCTGGCTCTGGGCATTGGACTCGGATCCGGATTTCAGGAAACCCTGCGATTTGATTCTCGCCACGAGCCTTGCAGGCGTCGTGCCCATGAAGGCCATGTGTCCCGCGCTTCAAGGCACGCCGCTGTGGGTCTACTTCCATGAGAACCAATTCGCCCACCCCTTATCCGAGCGCCAGCATGCCGAGCACCAAGCGGGCTGGCAGTTCCAAAGTCTCCAGAATGCCTTTTGCGCGGATTGGATCAGTTTTAATACGGCCTTTAATCGTACGACTTTTCTCGAAGGCGCCCGACGCCTGCTTCGCAAATTCCCGGAAAAACTGCCTGAAGCCGCGGTTCAACGACTATCGGAGCATTCGGATGTACTTCCGGTGCCTCTGACCCGGGAATTTAAGGCATTTCGAAACACGCCGAAAACAAGGAACCTGATCCTCTGGAACCATCGATGGGAATGGGACAAGCAACCTGAACGTTTTCTCGCTGCCTTAATCGCCCTGCACCGTGAAGGTTTCGATTTTGAGCTGGCCATGCTGGGCTCCGGCGGCGGACGCAAAAACAAATTCGAAGCCGAGGCGGAGGAATTGAAGTCACGTATTGTTCAGTGGGGTGAAGTCGATCCGGACAGTTACAAAGACTGGATCGCCCGGGCGGATTTGGGAGTTTCGACCGCAATCCACGATTTCCAAGGCCTCTCCATGCTGGAACTCGCCCAGGCAGGAGCCACTGTTATCGTTCCAAAGCGTCTCGCGTATCCGGAATGCCTGCCCCAAGCTCATTTTTATGAGGGGCATCCGGGCGATGCACACAAGGACATTGAAGATTTAAAGGCCGCCCTCACCACCTTGTTGCAATCAGAAGAGCGCCCCCGGCACGACACGCGGAACCTGCCGGAGTGGGAACGGATGAGAGAACTCTACCACAAACGGCTTGCCCGCCTTGCGGGGCTGGCGTCCTGACAGGGGCATCGGAATGGATCCCCTGGTCCCGGCTGGTCTCACTGGTTGTTGCTGTGCTCAGGAAAATGTCATGCCGCGCAAGCTTGCTTTTCCAGTGCTTCAGCGATCATTGCGCCCGACTTTTGCGGATCTTCGATGAAGAGGTAGTGCCACCGCCCGTGTTCTCCCAAGGCGTTGACCACGCGTACCCAGCGCTCGGCGGCCTTGGTTTTTATGTCGGCATCGTTTAGGACACGGCCCTTGATTTCGACCATGAGCTGCAGGCCGTTTTCAAGAACTACGATAAAATCGGGGAAATATTTGGCCTGAATGTTGCGCTTGCGGTAGGGGATAGCGAAGCCAGGATGCTCGTTTTTGACCTCCGGGTTAACTTGCAGAATCAGTTTGCCGATGCGGTTGTGGTCGGGAGCGTTCATGGGGTTGTCTTTTTGAACAAAAGATCAGTGGGGTGGGTCTTCGGCAACTTGCGGTTCGGCGACTTCGCCTACTCCTGTTTTTTCAAGAATTTCGTTAAGAAAGCGGGAACGTTGCTGGGAAACGCGGTTTTCTTTGTCCCAAGGCATAAATCGCGCGCGGGGCCAGGAAAGGAAGAGGAGCCGCTTCGAGCGAGTGACGGCGACAAAGGCGTCGTTTTTTTCTTCGGCAAGTGCTTCGCCACCGGCGCGTTTGGCTCGGTAATCCGGAAAGATGCCCTCGACAAACCCCATGACAAAAACAATTTCAAATTCCAGGCCTTTCGAAGCGTGGATGGTTGCCAAAGTGATGCCTTCGCCCTTGGTCTGAGGGTTTAGCAAGCCCATGGCCAGTTGATTGCGGAAGTGACTTAGTGATCGGTTGTCCCGGTCTACTTGCCGGGTGTAATTTTGCCAGAGCTGACGGAGATGATGGACATCTTGTATGGCGCGGGCCAAGTCTTCCCGACGCACTTCATCCTCTGTTTGCAGGGCGGTTGTTTTAAGACTGTTTTCAAGGCGATCCAACGTCTCGCGGAAGCGATTGACATCGTTTTGCAACTGCTCCCATGTCGACAAGAGTTCCGGCAGGTCCTGTTTCCATTCATCGGGCAATGCCTTCTCGCATGATCCAATGCCGTTCAAGAGACCACCTGTGCAGTCAATGGGATGGCTTTCAGGGAGATTTAACCGTTTGTGTAATTCGCGGATGTAAAGGGAGTTTTCAGGATTTCCCAGAATTCGTAGACCGAGGTCGAAGACGCGCCCCCAATCGGACTCTAGTCCGCTGCCCGCCGGTTGGCGAACATGATAAGGCAAGCTACGTTTCGTCAATTCCTTTTCAAGCGGATCAAAGATAAATCGATTTCGGGCCAAGACTGCGAAATCACCAGTGGTTGGCGGATCATCGGTGCCTTCTATTTCGGAACGTTGCAGGAGTGCTTGAATGTGATCGGCAATCCACTCCGCCTCCTCAGCCTCCGTGGCGCAAGCGGCAATTTCCAACTCTCCCGCAATCGGCGCGTTCTCCATGTTGATGCTATCCGGATAAAGGGCGTTTGCAGCGCTAATAACGGCTTTTGTGGAGCGGTAATTTTCCCTAAGTTCCATGCGGATTGGTGAAAAGTCTCGCACAAAACACTCGCTCATGTAACGAGTGCTCGACCCGTTAAAGCCGTAAATGGCTTGATTCGGGTCGCCGACCATGATCAGGTTTTTCGAGTCCAGGGCGAGCAGGCGGAGGATGTCATATTGCACCGCATTCAGGTCCTGTGCTTCATCGACGCAGAAGTAGCGGTAGCTGCGTTGATAGATTCGGGTGATCTTCGGACGCTCGGTCAGGATGCGGTATGCAAGCAGAAGAATGTCGTCGAATTCGATCGCTCCTTGGTGCGCCAGCCGTTCCTGATAGTCCCGGAACATCATCAGTTCCAAGGAGCTGTGCCAGGCATTCTCGCAAAGCGCTGCGTAGCTGTCCCATTCGCGCTTCCAAGAGCTGATCTTTCCAAGCATACGGTAGAGGTAGCCACGCTTTTTCTTTGGGTCGGAATAATGCGCCAGTTGCTGCTTAAGCTCTGGATTGTTTTGAAAGACCTCTTCCAAGAGCGCTAGGCGGTCGTTGTCGCGTTCGAGTATAGCGGGGGGCTGATTAAAGCCGATAACGTTGCCGTAGGCTTCGAGCAAGGATTGGCAAAAGCTGTGAATCGTGCCGATGTAAGCGCGTTCGCCAAGATCCGGGACGTCGGCTAGACGCTCTTTCATCTCGGCGGCGGCTTTATTTGTAAAGGTGAGTGCGAGAATTCGCGACCGGATGCGTCGCTCCAAAAGCAAATAACGGATGCGGGCCGTGAGAATCCGGGTCTTGCCACTGCCCGCCGCCGCGATCACGAGGAAGGGCCCGTCGGGAGCCTCGACGACTTCTTTTTGCTTCGCTGAAAGGGCGGGTTTCATGCTCTTCAAGAGTGAATATAGCCGATAAATCTGTCGATGCGATTCAATAAGTCACGGATGGCGGGAGGAATCGAGCGTTCGCTGTCGAGATCGACAATCGCGCGTGCCCAATGAGGGCTGATCCCGGTCTTGTTGCCCTCCATAAATTCCAACAGTTTCCTGTCTTCCCATCCACGGATTTCATTTGATTTTGCTTCTTCGTGCTGAGTGTTCTGAAATGGTCGGTGAAAATCGATTGCGGCAGTTAAGAGAGCCTCTCTATAGCCTTGATCAACGAGGTAATGTTCAATACTGGCGTCTTTCGGCAAGATTACAACGCGGTCGTCTTCCAGCGTTGCTCCAATGCCGTCGAGAGCAGTTCTAACGCACGCTTTAGCATGCGGTTCCCCGTCGCTGAATATAAACCACGGTATGCCCATGGCTTCCAAAGTTCGGATAAAGGGAAGGTATTTCCCGTCTCCGCCCACACCGACAAAAGCGACTCCGCGTTCGAATGGAAATTGATTCCAATGGTGGCGAGCGAACATCGGGAGGGCCTGCTCCTCGGTCTCTCCTTCAAACAGCACCACCGCTCGGGCAAATAGCAGTTCGCCGCGCGTGTGCATAACCTCCCGACGTATCTTTCGGTGATCCGCTTCTTCTAAGTTGGCGACGGGGAGGGCCTTCACAGCTGTTTCGGCATCGGATTTGTAGAAATGCCGTATGGAGGCGAGTTCGGCGTGTCCGGCGATGTAGGGCGAGTGGGTACTGATGATTTTCTGCCCTGGGGTGTTAACCAGCTGTTCGTAGACGGAGCGTTGTGCGTTCGGATGTAAATGAGCTTCAGGTTCTTCCAGGCTCAATAAGGGATGGAATGGCAGTTGGTTCGCCGCCGCTTGCCGAGCAAGCCATGAGACATAGGCCTGGTAGGTCAACAAGGAAGCCCAGCTGCGCGTGCCCATGCCGTGAGCTTCCAATGGGAAACTCGAATCGCTGTTGTCCTTGAATTGAACGCCAAGCCCCTTCGTTATGTCACGGACCTTTTTGCTGACGGGGGTCACTTCTACGCCTTCGCCAAAGGAGGGGACCGTCTTGCCGAGTTCTCTGAGGGCATTCCTCATGTGGCTCAAGACATCGCTTTTCGCCACGATTTTCTCGTTGAGATGCCGCAACTGCTCTTCAAGGCCGGCGATCTCTTCTTCGGAAATATCGATTTTACTGAGCAACTTGCCGATGTGGGAAGATCGATCTCGAAGATCGGCGACTAAG
>JBKGYB010000007.1:0-23473 GCA_046546295.1 Opitutales bacterium
TGAAATCGCGCTCCCGGATCAGGGCGGAACAGACCCGTTGGATCAGAGGGTCGACTTCGGACTCCTCGACGATTGCCCGATTTACATTGCGAATGGCTCGCAGGGTCGAGTTGAGCGTTATAAGCTTTCGTTCGTCCGCCTTCCGTTGGGTAATATCCTTCGCAAAATACAGGACCTTGCCGCCTTCGAGTTCGACGCCTTCGATCTGGAGGTTTCTGAACTCCCCGTTTTTTGTTTTAACGCGCCGTTCAAAGGAGTCCGTTTTCAATGTAAAAATCCTGGCGAATGTGGCCATGGTATCTTCCGGATCCTGGCTTGCATCCAGATCGAAGATCGTGGCGGCAAGCAATTCCTCGCGTGAATAGCCCGATATTTCACAGGCGGCATTATTCACATCCTCCATTTGCCCGTTACTGCGGAAGAGAATAATCGGCAGGGGCGATTTTTTTACATAAGTCTCGTATTTGTTGAGCGCGCTGCGGATCTGCCCCGCCCACACGTGGCACAGAGAAAGCAGAAGCCCGGAAGTGACAAGGACGAAGGCGCTGCCTTTGGCGAGCTCGAAGTAAAAGATGTCATTTTCCGCGTCTGTGCTATGCCTGGCCCACAGACTGGAGCCGATTATCCAAAGCAGCCCCGTGAAAAAATAGATTGCCGTGATTCGTGCCGGCGACAGCGCCGTTTTTTTAATCTTTGTCATTACATAAAAAGGGGCTGTTTCAATAACGACCGGGGCGTTGCAAGTCAATGCAATACATGAATCCGCATGCTTATTGAGGGCACGGGCTTCGTTTGTAGACTTAGGGCTTGTCAGCAAATAACTGTAGCCATGATTCGGCGATTAATTCAAAACCCGCACCCCGAAGCGGGTAAGCCGTTTACCCCGAGACCGTCGATTGCAAAGATCCGGCCGGCTTCCGTTTCGTTTTTTTCCGGGTTTTGCCCGGTTGTTACAAACAGGCGGTCGAGATTCGGCCCGCCAAAAGCGCAGGCGGTGGTCTCCGCGCAAGGGAGGTCGATTTGCCGGAGTTTTTCGCCGCTTGCCGGATCGAAACGAACCACGCAGGCGCCGTGGCACATCGCGATCCAGAGGCGGTTTTCCGCATCCAGTGTCATTCCGTCCGGCGAGCCGTCGAGCCCGGCGGCAGCGGTATTCACGACCTCCTTCGGGTTTGTGATTTCCCCGGTTGCAAGGGAAAAATCATAAGCCAGCACTTTCTTTGTCGGTGTATCGATGTGATACATGGTTTTCGCATCCCGGCTCCAGCAAATCCCGTTTGAGTTGGTGAGGTGGTGGATCTTTGTGACCAGCGTTCCGTCGGTATCCAGCATATAGAGCGCGGCGTCGCCGGTCTTTTTTACTGTTGAGATCGTGCCGGCCCAGAAGCGTCCGGCGGGGTCGCATTTGCCGTCGTTGAAGCGATTATCGGGGCGTTTTGCGGCTTCGGGGTCGGCGAGGTTCGCTTTTTCACCGGTTGCAGGGTTGAAGGTGTTGATCCCGGCATCACCGGCGTAAACGTAGCCTCCTGTCGTGCGTGGCACAACGCATCCGATGCGTTCTCCGACGTCCCAGACCGTTTCGACGCCCGTTTCCGGATCGAGCCGAACCAGCCGGTGGCCCTCGATATCGACGTAGAGGAGACGCTCGTCCCACCAGACGGGACCTTCTCCCCACAAGGATTTGCGTGCGCCGAGCGGTGTGACCGTGTGTTCTTTCATGAATGCTTCAAATTTTGAGCGTCTACGGTGTCGGGGGCGCGTTTGTCTTTGCCTGCGGTTTTGTGGTATTGGCCGGTGAGCTTGTCTTTTTCGTAGCGCGTGAAGCCGTGCTTCTCGACGTTTTCGTTGCTCAGCTTCGCTTCGGTGGCGCGTTCGGTGTAGCGCGCGGGCAAGTTCGGGGCCTGGTATATTTTGCGCACGGGGTTCCCGGTTTCGGGATGTGTTTCAAGCGCTGCGTCCGACATGCGTTGGATGATTTCAAAGGTTTCGCCCTCGCTGCCGTCGGGGAGGATTTCCTGGTATGTGTAGCTTGGCATGGTTTCGTGTTACTGGTTGTTTTGGATAAGAAATGGCTGTGAATCCACAAAATAAAATTATAGCTTGCGTAGGCAAATGCAGCGAGTAAGTTCTGCCTTTTTTCGATGCCGCAGGAGTCGGAATTCCACCATGAGCAATAAAACACAGATGGTCGGCTATGACAGCAAGGTCGAGGGCGATGTTGTTGTCACTCAAGCGGATGCTGTGATCAACTGGATCCGCAAGCACTCGGTCTGGCCAATGCCCATGGGGCTCGCCTGTTGTGCGATTGAGCTGATGGCGGCGGGCGGCGCCCGTTTTGATATCTCCCGGTTCGGCATGGAGGTGATGCGCTTTTCCCCGCGCCAGGCGGACTGTATGATTGTGGCGGGCACGGTGACCTATAAGATGGCCGAAGCGGTCCGTCGAATCTACGAGCAGATGGCGGAGCCGAAATGGGTGGTGGCTATGGGCGCCTGTGCGAGTACGGGGGGCATGTACCGTTCCTATGCCACAATGCAGGGGGTGGACCATATTTTACCGGTCGATGTTTATGTGAGCGGTTGTCCGCCCCGGCCGGAAGCTCTTCTCGACGGAATGATCAAGCTGCAGGACAAGATCGGGCGGGAGCGTTCGGTCCGTAATTTGTCCGTGCCCAAAACCGCCCGGAAGTCCCTGGCAGGTGTCGGAGAGGAGCGCTGAGCTATGAGCGAAGAGGTCCTTAACTGCTTGTTGGAGCGGTTCGAGTTTTTAACGGAACGTGTGTCTTCGGATCACGTGGCGCTCAATTGCCCGGCGGAGCAACTGGTCACGGTCTGCACGGCGCTGCGCGACGAGTTCGACTTCGATATGCTGGTGGATGTGACGGCGGTGGACTGGGATACGGAGCGTCCGCGCTTTACGGGGATCTACCATTTGTTTTCAACCGGGAAACAACGCTACATCCGGGTCGCGGCGGATTGTCCGAGCGACGGGGAGCCGGCGCTGCCGTCCTTGACCCCGCTTTACCCGGCAGCCAACTGGCATGAACGCGAGACCTACGACTTGTTTGGCATCCGCTACGAGGGGCACCCGTATTTGACGCGCATTCTCATGTGGGAAGGCTATCCCTACCACCCCTTGAGGAAGGAATTCCCGCTGGCGGGGATCGAGGCGCCCTTGCCGGCGGATGATGTTGCGGCAGCCACGGGCGCGGATGTGGAGGCCGCGCCGATGATGGGCGGGCCCTTTGTCAGTTCGGGCGGGCAGCGGATGAGCGATACGGAGCCTCAGGCGCGGGACGAAAGTTGGACGGAAACGCACGAAAAACCGCAGGACGAAAGGGGGGCGTAAGGTATGGCAGAGACAAAAGAAATTACGGTCGGCGATATCGGCAATCGTTCCGGGGAGGGCAACGAGGAGCTGAAAGGCGAAACCATGGCTCTGAATGTCGGGCCTTCACACCCGACCACGCACGGGGTGCTTCGCTTGATGATGCAATTGGACGGGGATGTCATTAAGTCGTGCGAACCGGTGCTGGGTTACCTGCACCGGGGCGATGAAAAAATCGCGGAAAATATGACCTATAACCAGTTCGTGCCGTATACGGACCGGCTGGATTATTTGGCGCCTCTGGCGAACAACGTGACGTATGCGATGGCGGTCGAGCAGCTGGCCGGTCTTGAGACGCCGGATCGTTGCAAGGCGATACGTGTATTGTGTTGCGAGTTGTCGCGTATTTCCTCGCATTTGCTTGGGGTCGGGGTTTACGGCATGGACGCGGGGGCGTGGACGGCTTTCATGTATACTTTTACCGAACGTGAAAAGCTTTATACCTTGTTCGAGGAGTTGACGGGCGCGCGCTTTACCACGAGCTATACGCGGATTGGCGGGGTGGCCCGTGATATCCCGGATGGCTGGCTCGGGCGGGTGAGCGATTTCTGCAAGGGCGTGCTGCCGGTCGTGGATGAGATCGATACCTTGTTGACCCGGAACCGTATTTTCATGGATCGAACGACGGATGTCGGCACTATTTCCAAAGAAGACGCGGTTGCATACGGCCTGACCGGCCCGAACCTGCGGGCAAGCGGAGTCGATTTGGACCTGCGCAAGGACCGTCCATACCTGGGTTACGAGAACTACGATTTTGACGTGCCGATCGGGACGAACGGGGATTGCTACGACCGCTATTTGGTCCGGATGGAGGAAATCCGGCAAAGCGTCCGGATTGTGGAACAGGTGATTGAAACTTTCCCCGACGGGCTCCATTACGCGGAGGACGCGAAAAAAATATTCGCCCCGCCAAAGGACAAGATTCTGACCAGTATGGAGGAGCTGATCCAGAATTTCATGATAGTGACCGAAGGCCCCCAGCTCCCGCCCGGCGAAGTTTATTTTGAAGCCGAAAACCCGAAAGGCGCGCTTGGCTTTTTTATCGTTTCGAAGGGGGGCGGCGTGCCCTACCGACTGAAAATCCGCGGCCCTTCGTTTTGCAACCTGAGCATCCTGCCAAAAATGATGCCCGGGCATTATTTGACGGACGCGACGGTGATTCTCGGTTCGCTTGACTTCGTTATGGGGGAATGTGACCGATAGACGTGTCCGGCGTTTGTGCAGATGTGAAAAATTCCAAGCTTACAGGAAATGGACTTAAAACCCGAAACACTTGAAGAAATCGACCGGATCGTTGCCAATTTTCCGGTCAAGCGCAGTGCGGCGCTGCCCATCTGCCACCTCATTCAGGAGGAGGAAGGGCATGTGTCCAACCAGGCGGTGGAATGGATCGCGGAGCGCCTGGGGCTGGAACCGATCAATATCGAGGAGCTGGTGACGTTTTATCCGATGTTGCGCAAGGAACCGACGGGGAAATACTACGTCCGTGTCTGCCGCACCCTGTCCTGCGCGCTTGCGGGGGCCTACAAGACCTGCCATCGGCTGGAGGAAGAGTTCGGGTGCAAGGTGGGGGAGACCTGCGAGGATGGCAGCGTCACGCTGGAATATGTGGAATGCCATGCCGATTGCGGGAAGGGCCCGGTCGTCATGGTGGGCGAAGAGGAATACACGGAGGTCGACCCGGAAAAGGCCTCGGAACTTGCGAAAAAGATCAAACGGGGCGAACTCTGATCGCGCGTTTATACGTGATTGCGCGGTTGAACCACTGATAAACACTGATGGTGAATGAGTTATGAAAAATCCGAAATTTAATCTCTTTTAATGGCCGTTCAGGAATACAAACTTATTTTCAAAAACCTCGATGAGCCGGGTTATACGACCGACATCGATTGTTATATGAAGCACGGCGGCTATGAGGATCTGCGCAAGGCGGTAACCATGAAGCCGGAGGAGATCTTTAACGAGGTTGAGGCTTCCGGTGTCCGGGGGCGCGGGGGCGCGGGCTTCCCGGCCTCCATGAAATGGAAGTTCCTGGACCGGAAGTCGGGCAAGCCGATTTATTTGATCTGCAATGCGGATGAATCCGAGCCGGGTACTTTCAAGGACCGCCAGATTATCCACAAAGACCCCCACCAGTTGCTGGAAGGCATGCTCTGTACGGCTTATGCCGTGCAGGCGGAGCTGGCCTTCATCTACATCCGGGGCGAATTCTTCCAGGGGCACCGCATCCTTCAGCGCGCGATTGAAGAGGCCCGCGAAAAGAATCTGCTGGGAGACAATATTTTAGGGTCCGGATATTCCTGCGACATTTTGATTTTCCGCGGGGCGGGCGCCTATATATGCGGCGAGGAGACCGGCCTGCTGGAATCCCTGGAAGGCAAGCGCCCGTATCCCCGGCTCAAGCCGCCTTATTTTCCGGCCGCGCTCGGCCTTTACCAGTGTCCGACGGTCGTAAACAACGTGGAGACGTTGTGCAATGTGAAGCACATTGTGCGCATGGGCGGGGAGGAATACGCGAAAATCGGCAAGCCGGGCAATACCGGCACGCGGGTCTGGTGTGTTTCCGGCCATGTGCGCAAACCGGGCTACTATGAGTTCCCATGCAGCGCGCTTACCCTTGGGGAGTTGATCCACGATGTATGCGGGGGCTTGCAGCCCGGCAGGAAGCTCAAAGCCGTTATACCCGGCGGTTCCTCGGCCAAGGTTTTGAGCGCGGCGGAACGTTTTACGGGGAAGTTGAACGACGGCACGCCGTTTGACTGGGGCATTGAAGACATACCGATGGATTTCGACAGCCTGATGGCGGCGGGCTCAATGTCCGGTTCGGGCGGTGTGATTGTAATGGACGACAGCACGGACATGGTGGAAGCGCTCGGCAACATCAACTACTTCTACGCGCATGAATCCTGCGGCCAATGTACGCCTTGCCGCGAAGGCGTGCCCTGGATGAAGAAGGTGACCGACCGGATGTGTGCGGGACACGCCAGGGAAGAGGACGCGGATCTTTTGAAATCGATCGCCGACCAGATTGCGGGCCGGACGATCTGCGCGTTTGGCGAGGCCGCGTCCTGGCCCGTGCAGAGCTTTATCAGCAAATTCAGGGATGAGTTCGTGGCAAAGGCCCGCGAACAGGCTGCCCGCCGGCAGGAGGGCAAGGAGGAAGCAACGGAAACCACGCTGATCTGAACGCATGAGTACGAACGGCACAACGGAAACGGTCACCATCAACATCGACGGTGAAGACATTAACGTGCCTGCGGGGACGAATATTATTGAAGCCGTCAAGCAGGTGGGGAAGGGCAAGGAGGTGCCCCATTACTGCTACCATCCGAAACTTTCGGTTGTCGGCAATTGCCGCATGTGCATGGTGGAAATGGGGACGCCCATGCGGGACCGTTCGACCGGCGAAGCGGTCCTGGATGAAAACGGGGAGCAGAAGATCGGCTGGATGCCGAAGCCGGCGATCGCCTGTTCGACCAAGGCGATGGAGGGCATGCATATTAAGACAAATTCCCCGTTGGCGCTGGATTGCCGCAACGGGGTGACCGAATTTCTCCTGATCAACCATCCCTTGGACTGCCCGATCTGCGACCAGGCGGGCGAATGTAAATTGCAGGAATTTTCAGCGGATCATGGGCGCGGCTACAGTCGTTTTATCGAAGAAAAGAACGTCAAGCCCAAGCGCACCCGGCTCGGCCCGCGGGTGATGCTCGACGACGAGCGTTGCATCCTGTGCTCCCGTTGCGTGCGGTTCTGCCAGGAAATTGTGGAGGACGATGTGCTGGGCTTTGTGGATCGCGGGACGTATTCGACGCTGACCTGTTTCCCGGGTCGCGAGCTGGACAGTAATTACTCCCTGAACACCGTCGATATTTGTCCGGTGGGAGCCCTGACCAGCACCGATTTTCGCTTCAAGATGCGGGTCTGGTTCCTCAAGCGCACAAACAGCATCTGCACGGAAAGCAGTGTGGGGTCAAATACCGAGGTCTGGAGCCGGGAGGGCAAAATCCATCGAATCACCCCCCGTCGAAATGACGCGGTAAATGACACCTGGATGACGGATTCCGGGCGCGCGCTGTACCGCGAAATCGAGTCCGATGCCCGTCTGACCGAATATACGGTGAACGGCGTGGGGGGGGCGCCGGAAGTTGCCGCGTCGGCTGCCGTCGAGCACTTGCGGGACGGCGGCGTGGAACTCGTCGCATCCGCCCATAGTTCGGTGGAAGAACAGTTTTATTACAAAGAGATCGCCCAGCGCACCAGCGCCGGCGTGTCGCTTGTCAGCCATCAGGGCGAAGGCGACGGGCTTCTGTTATCGGAGGACCGGACGCCGAACCTGCGAGGCGCGTTGCTCCACCGCCTGATCGAGGAGTTGCCGGGCGCGGACCTGAACGCGCTGGCCGAAAAGATCCGTTCAGGGTCGGTGCGCACGCTTCTTGTCGTGAACGAAGACATCACCACCTGCGGGGTTCCCGGGGACCTGCTCGAGAAGGTGAACCTGATTTATGTGGGGATGTATGCCAACGAGACGAGCAAAGTGGCCCGTGTGGTCCTGCCCTCGCTCTCCGTCTTCGAAAAGGACGGCTCCTTCGTCAACCAGTCCTTCCGGCTGCAGCGTTTTCACAGCGCGGCGCCCGGTCCGCGCGGGATCTTGTCCGACATCCGCGTGCTCGAACAAATTGCCGCGCCCTTGGCCGGGGAAAAGCCCGAGCAGGTTACAGTGGATGACGTTTGGGAGCGGATCGCGGCGACGGTCCCTGAATTTGCAGGCTTGAATTGGAGCGGGATTCCGGAGACCGGTCAGGCTCTGGACCCGTCCGCGTTCATTCAACTTCCCTTTGTTGAAAGCAAAAATCTGAAATATGACCCGGCGGCCTTCAAAGAGGCGCACGCCGAGTCCGCTGTCTCTTCTTAATTCCAAGTCCGCGCACCCATAAGACCCAGCCATGGAAATACCAGCCACATTTCTCACCGTCATGTTTTCGATGACCTTGATTTCCGTCTTCATGACGATTTGCGGGTACTCGGTGCTGGCGGAGCGCAAGATTTCGAGCTGGATCCAGGGTCGCGTGGGCCCGAACCGCACGCGGATCCCGATCATCGGGCATATTCCGGTATTGGGCAATATCATCACCCGGCTCGGACTTTTTCAACCGGTGGCCGACGGTTTGAAATTCCTGTTCAAGGAGGAAGTGACGCCGGGCCATGTAAAGGTCGGGTATTACTATCTGGCTCCGATCCTTGCGCTCGTGCCGGCCTTGGCGACCATGGTGGTGCTCCCCTTCGGGCGCGCCATCGGGCCCGACGGGGAAGCGCAGCCGCTGGTGCTGGCGCACATTGACGTTGGATTCCTCTTCATCCTCGCGGTGTCCTCGCTTGGTGTCTACGGCATCGTCATGGCGGGATGGGCGTCGAACAGTAAATATCCATTCCTCGGCGCGATTCGTTCCTCAGCACAGATGATTTCCTACGAACTTGCGTTGGGGCTGTCCATTCTGCCGGTCTTCATGTGGTCGGCCGCTCCGGGCTCGGATTACGGGCTCAGTCTTTTCGGCGTGGTGCAGTCCCAGCAGACCCTCTGGCTGGTGATCTGGCAGCCGGTGTCGGCGCTGATCTTTCTGGTTTCGATTTTTGCCGAAACGAACCGTTTGCCCTTTGACATGGCCGAGTCGGAGACCGATTTGGTCGGAGGCTTTCACACCGAATACGGGGCCTTTAAATTCGGCATCTTCTTCGTCGCCGAGTATGCGCACATTGTCATGACGTCGGCGCTTTTCGTCCTGCTCTTCATGGGCGGGTGGAATTTCCTGCCGGGCGTCGCGGATCCATGGCCTGAGACAACCGCGGGCACCGTGCTTTCGGTGCTCTGGTTTGTCCTCAAGGTCTTCGCCATGATCTTTCTTTTCATCTGGGTGCGCTGGACGCTGCCGCGCTTCCGCTATGACCAGGTGATGACGCTGGGCTGGAAATTCCTGCTGCCCCTGGCACTTGCAAACCTGATTTTCAACACGCTTGTAATTGCGTTGTACGATACGATTTAATCGGAGGAACTTATGGCCAAAACAAAAGTTCTCGAACGCAGACCCTTGAATCTGGCGGAGAAGACATTTCTCCCGCAGATTGCTTCCGGTATGAAAGCGACCTTTACGAACATGTTCAAAAAGAAGGTCACCCTTGAATATCCGGATGAACGGCCTCCGATTCCCGATCGTTACCGCGGCGTGCCCACGCTGGTCCGGGATCCGAACGGACGGGAAAAATGCGTCGCCTGCCAGCTGTGCGAGTTTGTCTGCCCGCCCAAAGCGATTCGTATTGAGCCGGGCGAAATCGATCCCGAGGCCCATCCCGAAACCGCCAATGTGGAAAAAGCGCCGAAAGAATTCAAAATCGATATGCTGCGCTGCATATATTGCGGTCTTTGTGAGGAAGTTTGCCCGGAAGAAGCGATATTTCTTCAGGATGTTTTTTCCGTTTCCGGCTACAGCCGGGAGGAAATGGTGAACGACAAAGAGAAACTCTATGAACTGGGAGGCGTCCTGCCGGACAAGCACTACAAATGGGAGAAAAAGAAAGCAGCCGAGCAGGCCGGTCCTTCCGAACATTGAAAATGCACGAACCCGTACAAGTCCATGCCACCGTTTGCAGGCAATTTATGAAAATTTTTGCTTTCGTTTCACCGGCTGTCGCTTCTTAGTTGCGCATTTCCCATGGTAGACACGCTCTTCTATATTTTTTCGGCCCTTACTCTGGCGACGGCCCTGCTCATGGTGTTGAGTCCGAATGCCGTCAATGGAGCGATGTGCATGATCGTTTCCTTTCTCGGGACGGCGGCGCTGTTCGTGCTGCTGGAGGCGTACTTTCTGGCGGTTCTCCAGGTGTTGGTATATGCGGGGGCGGTGATGGTGCTGTTTTTGTTCATCATCATGCTGCTTGATGCGGAGCGCACGGCACGGCCGGTGGTGCGGGGCAACGTGCTGCCCGCCGTGGCGGGGGCCATCGGATTCCTGCTTCTGGTGGGGCTGGTAGGAACGGCTTTTTCCGGGAACTATCTGCCCGAGCCCGGCCTTGAGGCCGTGCCTGCGGAACCTGCGGGCGAAGAGGTCGGCAGCATACCTTTCACAAGCTCGGCAAAATCCTATGGTTACAGTCTTTTCTCGAAATACATGCTGCCGTTTCAAGTAACGGGCTTTCTTCTCCTCGCTGCCATGATCGGTGTAATCGTGGTCAGCAAGAAAAACACGGAAAAGGATACCGGAACCTAAACTTTAAAACCGAACTTTCGAATGACCGTTGGTCTCAATGCCTTTATACTCGTAGCAGGTCTGCTCTTCTCGATCGGATTTCTAGGCGTGCTCGTGCGGAAAAACACGCTGGTTATCTACATGTCCCTCGAGTTGATGCTGAATGCCGTGAATCTCGCCCTGGTTGCGTTTTCCCGTTACAACGGGAGCATGGACGGGGCGGTCTTCGTATTCTTTATCATTACGGTGGCGGCCGCTGAAGTGGCCGTCGGACTGGCCATTATTGTAGCGTTGTTCCGCAGGCGCCAAACCGTGATGGTGGATCAAATCAACGCCATGAGCCGCTAGTCGTATGAGTTCCATCCAATACCTTGCCGCCGCTCTCCTGACACCGTTGCTTTCAGCGGCCCTGATCCTGTTATTCGGGCGCCGTCGGGGCACGCTGGCGGCGACGCTCTCCGTGGCCGCCGCCGCAGGCGTCGCCGTTTTTACGGTCCTTGTGCTCCTGCAGTCAAAAGGACTGCCGGTCGCCGTGCAGTACGAGTGGTTCCGGTTGGGCGACTTTGCCGTATCGCTCGGTTTTCTTTTTGACGACGTGGCCGCCACCATGCTGACGATGGTGGCCTTTGTCGGTTTGTTGATCCATGTGTTCAGCTTGGGCTACATGGCGGAGGACAAGGCGCGCGGACGCTTTTTCGGGGGGCTTTCGATTTTCATGTTCTCCATGCTGGGGATTGTGCTCGCGGACAACCTGATCATGATCTTCGTCTTCTGGGAGCTGGTCGGTTTCAGCTCCTACATGCTGATCGGGCATTATATGGATACAAGCGAAGCGGCTGCCGCTTCGAAGAAGGCCTTTATTGTCAATCGAGTGGGGGATCTCGGGTTCCTGATCGGGATTGTTTTCGCCTACTGGCATTTCGGGACTGCGAATATCAGCGTGATGGCGCATGCCGTCGAAGCTCAGCCTCTCCTGATCAACGGGACCATTGCCGCGCTTTTAATGTGCGGATTCATCGGGAAGTCCGCGCAATTTCCCCTTCACGTATGGCTGCCGGATGCCATGGCGGGCCCCACGCCGGTTTCGGCCCTGATCCATGCCGCCACCATGGTGGCGGCCGGAATTTACTTTCTTGTCCGCACCGCTTTTTTATTCCCGCCCGAAGTCCTCGGCTTTATCGCCTGGCTCGGTACCGCGGTCGCGGTGTATGCCGGGTTTTGCGCATTCGCGCAGCATGACATCAAACGCATACTCGCGTATTCGACGCTTTCCCAGCTTGGGTATATGGCGGCGGCCTTTGGCTTGGGCTATCCCGGGCTCGCGCTGTTCCACTTGATTACCCATGCCTTCTTCAAGGCGCTGCTCTTCCTGGGCGCGGGATCGGCCATACACGCCTGCCATCACGAACAGGATATCTTCCGGATGGGCGGGCTGTGGAGACGAATGCCGGTCACCACGTTGACCTTTCTGATCGGCCTGCTCGCTCTTTGCGGGGTCTATGGACTATCCGGGTTCCATTCCAAAGACGCCATACTTGTTGCGGGAAGCCTGGGGCATACCCCGATCTACGGACTGCTCACACTCGGGGCTCTTCTGACGGCCGGTTATATGGGGCGCCTATTCTGGGTCGCCTTCCTTGGGAGCCCGAAAACGGAAGCCGCTTCGCATGCCAAAGAGAACGGATGGAGCATGCTGGTCCCGCTTGTTGTTCTCGCTGTGCTCTCCGTAGCGGGCGGTTGGATTGATTTGTGGCCGGAACAACTGGGCGTGTCCATCCGGAGCCAGTTTGATCTGCTGCACCATACCGAAGGTTACAAGGAAGCGCATAAAAACGTGCTCATGCTGGGCTCCGGCGCCTGGGTGCTCGGATTGGCCGCGGCGTTCCTGCTCTATGGGGCCGGCGCTTCCGAAGACCGGCTGGCGCGGAAAGCGCCGCCTGTCTATGAGCTGCTTCGTTCCCGCCTCTGGTTCGATGAATTGTACGATTTTTATGTTACGCGTATTCAGCAACGCTTTGCGGATGTGCTGAGTTTTCTGGACATTTTTGTTGTTAAAGGCCTTCTCGTGCGCGGCAGCGCCGGCGTGGTCGCCGTACTGGGGATTGTTGCGCGCGCCCTTCATGTGGGGAATCTGCAAGGGTATGTCTACTGGTTCCTCGGCGGCATGATTCTGTTCTGGTTTGTCGCCTTCAATCTTTTCTAGCGCCCCCGACTGTCCGACCATCATGGAATACCACGATACAAACGCACTTTTTCTTCTCGCCTCTATACTGGCTCCGCTATTGGTGGGCGGGTTGTTGCTGCTGGCGGGCCGGCGCTTCGACATGATAACAATGCGCGCGGTTGCCGCGTTCGGGTTTGGTTGGCCGCTGGTGATCGCCCTGATGCTTTATTGGTTTTTCGAACCCGGGCTTGCGGGGGGCTATAACTTTGAATTGAAGATCCCGACGGGACTGGAGGTGATTGGAAGCCACCTGCATATCGGGCTCAACGGAATTTCCATGCCGCTCTACCTGCTCGCCGGAGCGGTGGGCTTTGCAGCCGGGCTCTATGCGATGTATTCCAAGGCGGAACGGCTCCACGTCTATCTGGCTTTATTGCTCTTCATGCAGGGCGGGCTTTTGGGAACGTTCTCTTCGATCGACGTATTTTTCTTTTATTTTTTCCATGAGTTCGCGCTCATCCCGACCTTTATCATGATCGGTTTATGGGGCGGGCCGGGCCGGCGAAGCGCTGCCATCGAAATGGCGGTCTACCTCACGCTCGGCGCATTGCTCTCCCTGCTCGGCTTGATCGCCCTTTATCACGAGAGCGGGGCGTCCTCTTTCTCGCTTCCCGCCATTCGCGAATACCTTGCGGAATCGCCGCCGGGTGAGACGGCGCAGCACAATATATTTGCGCTGCTGCTCTTCGGGTTCGGCATTCTGGTATCGCTTTTCCCGTTCCACAGCTGGGCGCCCAGGACCTACGCCCTCGCTCCGACCGGAGCGGCCATGCTGCACGCCGGAGTGTTGAAAAAATTCGGCCTGTACGGGCTCCTGCAGATTGGCGCGCCCCTGCTTCCGGCGGGCGCCGCGCACTGGTTCCCATGGCTCGTCTGGCTCGCGCTCGGCAATATTATTATTATCGGCCTGGTAACAATGGCGCAGCGTGATCTGAAAATGATGCTCGGTTACAGTTCCGTTATGCACATGGGCTATGCCTTCCTTGGCATTGCCGCCTTCTCCGTCGCAGGTGTCGGCGGGGCCTTGCTGCTAATGGTGGCGCACGGACTCTCCATCGCCTTGCTTTTTTTACTTTCCACCTGCATTTACCACCGCAGCCAGACCTTTGATATGACAAAGATGGGGGGTCTTGGAACACGGGCGCCCGTGCTCGCGGCATTTTTTGTGGCCGCGATCATGGCGAGTATCGGGCTGCCCGGCTTCGGGAATTTTTGGGGGGAATTTGCGATTTTCGCGGCACTCGCGCAAATGGATGCGACGCGCTGGCTGGTTGCTCCGGCAGCGCTCGGCATTGTTATTTCCGCCATCTATGGTTTGCGGGCGGTATCGCGGATCTTTTTTGGTCCGCCGACGGAATCGTTCGCCCCCCAGCTCGAACATCCTGCGGTCGAGGACATCCGGGGTTTTGAACGTCTGCCCGCCGCTCTTCTCATTGCCGGGCTGGCGCTGGTAGGGGTTTTCCCGCAAACGCTGACAAATCACGCGGACAAAGAACTATCCGTACACTATCCGCTCCATTATGCGGATGTCTTGGATGTTGAGGAAATGATGCTTTCCCCGGAACAGATCAAAACGGAGGAACAGGACGAATGAACGAACTGCTGAAGGAATTTTTACACGCCTATGCGGCGACCAATGACTGGGTGACAATTCTGCCCGAGATTCTGCTGGCGGTTCTTGCACTCGGCTTGCTAGTGGCCGAACTTGCGCTGCCCGCTGATCGGCGGGGGGCCGCAGTTGCCCGGCTCGCGATTTGGGGGCAGGTCCTCATATTCGGGATCGGCGTCTTGGTCCTCTGGCGTATTGGCTTTCAAAACCGGATCCTTTTCGGGGGATTGATTCAGCAGACGGAAACCACGCATATCATGCGCGGGTTTTTCCTGCTCAGCTCTATACTGGTTTGTCATTTGGGGCGTATCTATTTGGGCAAGCAAAACCTCGCCCGTACGGAATTTTACCACCTTGTGCTTCTTGTGTCGGCGGCCCTCATGCTGCTTGTGCAGAGCTATAATTTCGTCATGCTTTTCGTGGCGCTTGAGACCGCGACGGTCGCGTTATATGTACTGATTGCATACTGCCGGACGAGTTCGCTCTCGCTGGAAAGCGGGCTCAAATACCTGATACTCGGGGCGTTGAGTTCAGCCATTCTTCTTTTCGGCATTGTTCTGCTGTACGGGATTGCCGGAAACCCTGAAATGGCGGGCTACAGCGGCGATGCGTTGAACTACAATCAACTCAGGGTCTTTATTGAGTTGAACAGCGGAAATTTGATCGTTCGCATGGGGGCATTGCTCGTACTTGCGGGCATACTTTTCAAGATCGGCGCGGTACCCTTTCAAATCTGGGTGCCCGACGTGTACCAGGGCGCCCCGACACCTGTCACCGCCTACCTTGCCGTTGCTTCTAAAGCCGCCGGTTTCATCGTTCTTCTGCAACTGGTTGCGATTCCATTTGCCGGATTGCGCGATCTTCTGGTTCCCCTTTTGAGCGTGATCGCCGGAGCGACCATTTTGTTCGGTAATATTGCGGCCGTAAGCCAGCGCAATTTGAAGCGGTTGATGGGACTTTCCGGAGTGGCGCACGCAGGCTATCTCCTGGTCGGTGTCGTGGCGGCGTATTACGTGGCCTGGGCGGAATACGCCGTGGTGTTTTATCTGGTCGTCTATCTGCTGGCTTCATTCGCGGTTTTCGGAGTGATGGCGCATGTGGCGGGATCCGAGGATGCCAACCAGGAGCTCGATCATTATAGAAACTTCGGACGCCAACACCCGTATCTTGGCGGGGTGCTCGCCATCGCGCTTGGCTCGCTCGCCGGCATCCCGCCACTGGGTGGGTTTATCGGCAAGTTGTTTATCTTTGTTGCCGCCTTTCAAGCGAGCCTTTACGGCCTGCTTGGAGTGTCCGTTCTCGGCGTTGTCATTTCAATTTACTACTATTTCGGCTGGATCAGGGAATGTTATTTTGCCAGTCCCGGCGAGAGCATCATCAAGGAACAAACCCAAAAGACGCTCTCGACCGGCGATTGCCTGGTGTTGGGAGCCTTGGTTGCGGCAACCGTTCTGCTCGGTGTATACCCTGCGGCTTTCCCGGTGATGCCGTGAATGGCGTTTGCCCAAGACAAATCAGCGCGGGTTGTGACGACAAACGTTCTCCCAATAACTCATTTCCGGCCTTGAGTTGGTGTTATCCGGGCCGAGGCCCCTATCCCAGCAGTACAAGGTTGTCGCGGTGTACAACGACCGTGGAGGCCAATTGCGGGGTTGCCGGCACGGAAGAGGCCGGACCGGTGTCCGACAGATCCTGAAGGTCTTCCGAACTGAATCCAACGATGCCGTGGGCGATCGGTTTGTTGTCTGGGCTCAGGATGCGCACGAGATCGCCGGCCTCGAAATCTCCGCTGCACGCGCTCACTCCCGCGGCAAGAAGGCTTTTCCCTTTATGGAGCACGGCTTCAGCGGCGCCTGCGTCAATCGTCAGGGTGCCCTCGATATTATCCTGAATGGCGAGCCAGCGTTTATGCGCCTTGATTGGCGTGGGGCTGGGGTCGATATAGGTGCCGGTTGTTTCGCCGGACAGAAGCTTTTCAAACAAGGCTTCATCGCCCCCGCTGCCAATGAAAACACCGCAACCCGTGCGATGGGCGATTTTTGCGGCATTGATTTTGCTGACCATCCCGCCGACGGATGTCGTATGGCGGGTGCCTTCCGCCATGGCTTCGATTTTCGGAGTGATTTTCGGAATATGTGGCACAACTTCCCCGCTTCCCTTGCGATCGATCAGTCCGGGAATATTCGAGAGGATGAACAGCAGGTCGGCCTGTATTACGCTCGCCACAAGCGCGGAAAGCGTATCGTTGTCCCCGAATTTTATTTCCGCCGCGCTCACGGTGTCATTTTCATTCACGACCGGAACCGTGCCCCGCGCCAGGAGACGTTCCAGCGTGTTGAAGACAGCCGTGTGCCTGTGGTGTGCGCGCAGGTCTTCCCGTGTAAGAAGGACCTGTGCGACCGTCAAACCGTCCGGGTCGAAGCCTTTCTGCCATGTGTTGATCAGAATGCTTTGGCCGACCGCCGCACATGCCTGAAGCGAGGCGAGCTCGCGTGGACGTCGTTCAAGACCAAGCTTGCCCATCCCAAGGCCGACGGCGCCCGAACTGACGATTACAATCTGAATGCCCCGCCGGCGCAGATGCCCGAGTTGCCTGCAGAGCGAGGCGATTCGAGCGGTGTCGAGTTCACCGATCCCGGAAGTCAAAACCCCGGTGCCCAGTTTGACGACGATCCGTTTGGCCTGTGTGAGTGGGACCACTGTACATTGCGGGTCAGACCTTCTTCAGATCAGCTTCCTTTTTCGCGAGGTGTTCGTTGATCTCCGCGATAAAGTCGTCATGGGCCTTCTGCACCTGTTTTTCGTAACGCTTGGAATCATCTTCCGACAGGCCCTCTTTTTGGGCGGCCTTGAGAGCGTCCAATGCATCGCGGCGCGCCTGACGGATACGAACGCGGCCTTCTTCCGCCATGGATCCGGCGGTCTTGACCAGTTCCTTGCGCCTTTCTCCGGTCAATTCGGGGACGGGAACGCGCAAAATCCCGCCATCCACGATCGGATTGAGGCCAAGATTGGCTTCCTGTATGCCCTTTTCGACCGCGCGGATGATGCTTTTGTCCCATGGCTGGACCGCAATGGTCCGGGCGTCGGGAGTCGTCACGGCGGCAATTTCGCGCAGCGTGACCGTGCTCCCGTAGGCGTCCACCTTGACCGTGTCGAGCATCGCGGGGCTTGCTTTCCCGGTGTGGAGGGTGCCGAATTGATGCAATGTATGCTCCATCGCCTTTTTCATTTCGGCGTTCATTGTTTTTAGAATATTGTCTGCATCCATAATGATAGAATATTGGCGCTGGTTTCGGAAAAAAGCAAAAATCAACTTTTGAGCGCTCAGTCGACCAAGGTGCCGATGCTTTCGCCCATAACCGCCCGGTAAATTGAATTTGGCTCACGCATGCTGAAGACAAGGACCGGAAGCTTGTTTTCCATACATAGCGAGAAAGCGGTGGAATCCATTATTTGCAGGCGTTCGCGGAGCGCGTCGAGGTAGGGGATATGGTCGTATTTGACGGCATCCGGATGGGTCGTGGGATCCTTGTCGTAGATGCCGTCGACTTTGGTTGCCTTCATGAGGATCTCCGCGCCGATTTCACTGGCCCGGAGCGCCGCCGTTGTGTCGGTCGAGAAGTAGGGGTTGCCGGTGCCGCCCGCGAAGATGACCACCCGGCCACGCTCAAGGTGACGCGTGGCGCGGCGGAGGATGAAAGGCTCGGCCAGCTTGTCCATCGGGATCGCGCTTTGCAGCCGCACGGTGACACCGAGTTTTTCCAGGCAGTCCATCAGGGCCAGGCCGTTGATGACGGTCGCGAGCATGCCCATATAATCGCCCGTCGTGCGGTCAACGCCGCGCATTTCGCTTCCCGCCAGACCGCGGAAAATATTGCCGCCCCCGATAACAAGGCCGATCTGAATGCCGATATCGTAAATTTTTTTGATTTCCTCGCAGATAGCGCTCAATCGGCCCGGATCAATGGGCTCTCCCCCTGCGTCGGTGTTGTGAAGCAC
The DNA here is from genome assembly GCA_046546295.1 of Opitutales bacterium. Taxonomy (GTDB): domain Bacteria; phylum Verrucomicrobiota; class Verrucomicrobiia; order Opitutales; family Coraliomargaritaceae; genus JBKGYB01. The sequence continues at coordinate 18,464 of JBKGYB010000007.1, forward strand.
TTCGCCACTCAATTTCAGGATTACCCGGCGGTACTTCGGCTCGCGCCCCGATTGCTCTGCGTCATTCATGAAAGAGAAGTTAAAGGTTGAAAATTCGCAGGCGTCAACTCATCCTGTCGCATGATTTCGGAAAATTCGTCCAAAAGGCGTGAAGCCGAAGCTTGACGGTTCAATTGCCATCCGTTTTGTTACGTTTTTATCGAAGGCCGATGGTGTAATGGTAACACTACTGGTTTTGGTCCAGTCATTCGAGGTTCGAATCCTCGTCGGCCTGCCAATTTTGCTCTTTGCGCAAAATGTCCTTATTCGCGGTGCGAGGGAGTTTCAAATCCCCGATGGCCGGGAGGGCAATACTGAACCTTAAGCGTTCGGCTTGAGTTGGTATTCTATGAAGTTCCTGACCGCCTCGCTTGGATGTTCCTTCATAAGCTCGACAGGGAAGAAGGAATTGCAGTCGGCTTCATCTCGGTAGCCAAGTCGAATGGCCTCCTGCAGGTTCTTCGCATGTTGGCTCAGCCAGTCGATGGCTCGGGTGGGTCGTTCACTGGTCGTATGCGTCGTGAGCAGATCCTGAAAGAAACAGCGAGTCACGGGTATTAGGAGTTTTAGATGCTTCAAATCCTGACGACCTTCCTGGTCGATGGACTTGAGGTTTTCCAACTTGGCCTGAAACAGGGCGGGGGGCACTAAGAACCACATTGGGCTCCCTCCGTATTCGATAGCAATGGAGCCGTCTTCGAGTTCCTGGTGAGTGAGGCCATTGATGGAGCGAATGACTTCGGCGGTTTGTCCCTCGGGTCCTTGTAGCGCATGCGTAACGATGCGCATACGGCCTTTGGTTGGTCGTGACAGCTCAATCCAATTCGGAGGAAGCCTGAGCTTGGGTGCACGACGGTAAAAATCGGCATCGCGGCTGGTGAACGGCTGAAGTTCCAGAATTGAGGCTCTTTCGCTTTATAGAGTTCCGCCCATAGATTAACGGCTTGTCCGCCGACGAGCAAAAGCCCCGTGCCTTCGTCCAGAAGGTCGAGATAGTCCTTAACTGTGCGATTTCGTTCCAGTCGCGAAAGTGTTCCAATCTATCTTTGCTTCACTCCAGAAATTATCAGGAAGGATCGAGTTCTTCTGCTGTAGCTCAACGGGTGATGCTTTGCCAGTGGACATGGCGATCTGGTCTTCGCGACGTGCTTTAATCCGTGCGTCTGCGAAGGCTTTGTCGCTATCCAGAATTGTGGCTAACACGCTCATTTCACGAAATAAAGTATGAGCCCTTCGTAGAAAGGTCAAGAATCGACTTCAGGTATTCTTAGAGGCTGCTAACTAACAGAGGAAATAGCATGACAAGAGGGTGGAATATGGGTGAGAAAACTGATAAAAGCCTATTTGACGGCACCTTTCTACTCAAATCATGTCCAGTTTTGTTCGAATTCTTGGGCGTTTTATGCAAAAACACCCTGCTTTTTGTCATCCCCGATGGCCGGGAGGGCCAAAAAAAGCCCTCGAACACCAACTGTTCGAGGGCTTTAAAATGGCCTCCCGTAGGGGATTGGTGCCGCTGCGCGTCATCCCGTTGCGCGGGACCGTCTCTTCGAGCCGTCCCATCTGCACTCATTACATTCGTTCCGTCGAACCCGGGGTTCAAATCCCCGATGGCCGGGAGGGCCAAAAAAAGCCCTCGAACACCAACTGTTCGAGGGCTTTAAAATGGCCTCCCGTAGGGGATTCGAACCCCTGTTGCTGGGATGAAAACCCAGTGTCCTGGACCTGGCTAGACGAACGGGAGTCTTGCAGGAAATGTGCGAAGTTATTTTTTGGCCCGCATGGCGCAAGCTTTTTTTTTCTTTCATACGGAAAATCCCGTATCAATAAAAAAAATCCGTTTGCGGATGCTTCGGTTACATCTCATTAAAGAGGCATGCACGCCGAATCCCTTCCTTTTCCGCTCCCTGAACAAGCGCTTGTACAACTGGACGATCTGCCTTTCCCCAGGGTTGCGTCGGGCAAGGTGCGGGAAATTTTCGATTTGGGGGATGCTTTCCTTATGGTCGCGACCGACCGGGTCTCGGCTTTCGATGTTGTTTTTAACGAAGGCGTTCCAGGCAAGGGCGTTCTTTTGACGCAGATCAGTCTCCACTGGTTTGCGCAGGCGGGTCGGCTGGTTCGTCACCATTTGGTCGAAGACCATGAAGAGCGTGTAAAAACGCTGGCACGCGCGCATCCGAAACTGGCCCATAGGAGCATGGTCGTAAAAAAACTGGCTCCCCTTCCTATTGAAGCCGTGGTGCGGGGGTATCTTGCCGGGTCCGGATGGAAGGCCTACAAGGAAACCGGACGCTTGTTTGAATACGCCCTGCCGCCCGGTTTGCGGGAAAACGAGCGACTGCCCGAGCCCTTGTTTACGCCCACAACAAAAGAGGCAAGCGGGCATGATGCGCCCGTTGCTTGCGCCGAAGCCGGAAAATTGATCGGGGAGGCGCGCCTGTCCGAGGCGCGGGATCTCAGTCTCCGGCTCTACCGGATGGGAATGGAGCGCGCTGAAGCGGCCGGGCTTATCCTTGCCGATACGAAGTTCGAGTTCGGCACGGACACCGCAGGCGGACTGTACCTCATTGACGAGGTATTTACGCCGGATTCCTCCCGCTACTGGCCCATGGATGCATATGCTCCCGGAGAGACGCAACCGTCCTTCGACAAGCAGTACGTGCGGGACTATCTGGAAACTCTGGACTGGGACAAGTGTCCGCCGCCGCCGCAGCTTCCGGATTTTGTAATCGAAGGCACGCGCGCGCGCTATATCGAAGCGTACCGTAAAATTACGGGTTTTTAATGAGGTTTGATGTCAGGTCGGCGGGGGATAATATAGCTGAAACACAGGACGTACGAAAAAAATGCCGGTCTGGATAATTGAATTTTTCGGGGGAGCGCAACTGGAGCGGGCTTTTGTTTTTTTACTCCTTATGACCGCGCCTGTCTGGCTGGGTATGATCCTGTTTCCGGACAACCGCGTTGTGCGTATGGCTGCGCAACCCCTTGTCATGGCGCCCGCCTACGGAGTCGTTCTGCTTGTCCTGCTTTGGAGATCCCATCAAGCCGCGCTTATTCCGGATCCTGTTGACCAAGTGAGCTATTCGGCGGCACGGGCTTTGACCAAACATCCGGTCGCTTTTTTGGCGATCTTGTGCAATCTGCAAATTCTGAACCTTGCTCTGGGCACCGTCGTGTATCAGAAATCATGGCGCGTCGGCATACGAGCGCCCGTGGAATTGGTTCTCTGCTGGGTTATTGGGGCGCCCGCTGCTCTGGTTTTTGTCGCACGCCTGTTGTGGAGGAGGAAGAAATTTTTATGATTGAGCTTCCACGGCTGGGCATGACGGATGTGAAGCGGGGTTCACGGATACCGTGTCACTACTGGCTGAGTATCGGGCTGCCAGTGTTGCTTCTGGGGTATATTCTGTTACGAAATGTGTTTTATTTTAAAGCCGGACTTCTGGACCCGAATTTCGGCATTATCCACGCAGCCTTTGATTTCAATTTGTGGGAACTCCCATGGACACTGCTTGCGTTGGCGCTCGTGCTGGCGTTTCTCGCCGCAGTCCTGTCCGTTTGCCGGAAAGCTCTCATTTGCTGGTGTATCGTGTACGTCTTTGTCGCCGGGGATTTGTTCTTGCTTCGGTATTATGTGACCTCCGTCGAACCCGAGCGCATGGTGGTCCGCCGCGTTGCGTTTAAAACGCCCAAGCTCGGTCGCCCTGTCCGGCTCCTCCATATTTCCGACATCCAGGCCGGATCCATTGGTGACTACGAGCACCGCTTGTTTAAGCGGATCGAGTTGCTGGAGCCCGACCTGATCGTGTATACCGGGGACTTTCTTCAAGTCGTGCCACCGGCCACTTTCGAGGAGGAATGGCCAAAATTACGTGCATTGTTTGAAGAGGTGGATCCACCGCTCGGCGTCTTTGCCGTATTTGGAGATGTTGAGCGCGAGTTTTACCGTCTCTCGCAAGAGGAGCTTGGACCGGTGCGAATGCTCTCTTCCGCATCGGAGCGGATAGAGGTCGGAGGCGGGGCATTTAGTCTGCACGGCTTGAGTCTCTTCGAATCCAGGGATCCCGACTGGGCGCAGCGGAGCCTGCAACCCTGGCTTGAAGCGTCGGAGGAGGCGAGCTTTAAGATATTGTTCGGGCATTCGCCGGATTTCGCGCTTGGGGTGGGGGAAGAACCGATTGATTTGTGTCTCGCCGGGCACACGCATGGCGGACAGGTTCGTCTGCCCGGCTATGGACCGCTGGTGATCGACAGCGAAATACCGCGCGAGTGGGCCCGCGGGTTCAGGAGTATCGGGGCGCCGTTTCTGAATGTCTCGGCCGGGGCGGGATCGAACCGGTTTGAAGGACTTCCTCCGATCCGGTTCAATTGTCCTACCGAAATGACCCTGATAGAACTCGCGCCCCAATCTTGAAGGACTGAAAATTGGAGTTCCCCCGAATGGGAGCGCGTTGTTTTTCCGCCTTGCCACTTGCTCGAAAACACGTGGGATAGCTGCTCATGCGCCTGACCCGACAAGAACGTATGGCATTGAGCCTATTTCTGCTTATTTTTATTCTGGCCCTGATCGGGCACCTCGTCTTTTGACGAAGCTCGATTGAGCCTGAATGCATCTGCGAGGAAGACTTCCTTGGGTTTAGTTACGGGTTCCGTCCCGGCAGGAAGCACCACGATGCGCTGGACGCGCTATATGTTGCCTTCACTCAGCGTAAAGCAAGCACCTGCACTATGCCTTGGACCCGTGTGTGACCAAATGGCGAAAGGGAGTCCGCTGGGAAGTCTACATCACGTGCTGTGCCGATGACTTCCTCATGGGTTTCCAATACCAGAACAACGCCGCACGATTCCACAACCCGCTCTCTAATAGCCTGGCACTTATTTAAGTTTGCTTAATAATAGTCTGGCACTTATTTGAAGCCTGCTATCTATAGCATGGCACTTAAAAAAGAGTTGCTTTTGTGTTAT
>JBKGYB010000008.1:0-22996 GCA_046546295.1 Opitutales bacterium
GGCGGGTCGAAATAGAAGCTTAGAATGCCCACATTCAATTGTATGTCGTCAATCGAAGTGAGCGCCACCCGCTCGCCGTCTTTGCGCGTTTCAATTTCAAATGCGAAGGGATACCCCTCCACATTCCGGTAATCCTTGTACAACACCTCAAGCACCACTTCCCCATCCGGATCGAGCCGCTCATACTTGCGGACACGGGCGGTCTCAGGATCGAGGCAGTAGCGCGCCAAGGTCCCGTCTTCTTCGTCGCTTACTTCGACGGAATGGGCCATGCGCCCCTCTATATCAACCGGATCCCGAAGCTCAATTGCCACATCCTTCTTTTCAAGATGCTGGTAAAGCGGACTCTCGAAATCAGCTTCCGCACGCAGCACGGCGGCTTCCTCCGCGCTCAGCCGTTCCGAAGTCACGGCATCCGGCGTATCTTTCCGCACCCATCCCTCGGAACCATTAAACCCGCAAACCACCGAAACATTTTCGCTCTTCCATGCATAGCGCATCAAATCGGGCTCTTTCTTATGCAACCGGAAAGAAAAAGTCCGCCCTCCCTGCTCCTGAGAGCCGTCAATTCTGACGGAAGTCAATCCGTCGGACTCTCCCAGACCATGGTACTGCTCCGAGTAACGCTGCAGGAGATCATCAAGCGGCTCCGCCTGCAATTTCCGGACTCCGGCAAACGTCCAGACAAGGCAAAGACATAAGGCCGCGCGCATACAACCGTTTCCAGGGAGGCCCCGTAGCGCTTCAATGCTTATTCGGGCAAAAACGAACCGTTTGCAACAATAACCCATGCCCACAACATGAATTACCGGACCTCGCTTAAGCAAGAAAATCCTGACCCTTAATCCCGCTGCCCCGCGGAATTTTCATTTGGCGGCTGGCCGCATGAAAATACATTTGAGGTCAAAAATTTCACTTGGCGTAAGCAGGAGGGGAGTTTTTTTTAAAATTCGGATATGCCAAATGGCAAAACATAAAGCTCCTCCCCTGCCAAGGGGAGGTCGCCTGCTTGACAGGCGGGAGGGGTTAGTCGCGCTCTTCGGCTTACGAGAACGGGCGACGAGAGGGGTTGACGGGTTTTTACAATAGGACTAACCCGCAACGATCCCGGCGTGGGTTCGACAATGCTCACCCCAGGAAAGCCGGTCGCTACAATCGTCGCCCGCTCTCGTCGACCGTCGATCGGTTTCCGCCGGCTCAAGACTCCTCAGAAAACCCGAAGATGGTGGCACGCAAGCCTCATCGAGCCTTCCACAAAAACCGCAACCCAACGGCGAGCATCACAAGATTCGGGAGCCAGGCGGCCAGCCAGGCGGGGATCAGATCGCGCCCCCCCAGGACCGACCCGAGACTGATGAGGACGTAGAACATCGCGAAAAAAACCATGCACTTGGAGACCCCGATCATCGGGCCGGCCCGCACTCCGGACACCGCAAACGGCACGGCCAGTCCGACCACCACCAGGCAACTGAAGGGAGCGGCAAACAACCCGTAATAGCGCACCAGATAGCCGTGAACGACGGGGTTCTCCTCCGGCGGCGCGGTTGCGATTATTTCGCGAAGCTCGAACAAAGACAGTTCTTTCGGCTCCTTGTGCAGGGCAAGCATGAGGCCCGGATCCTCTTCGTACGCTTCCACCGTCTTTTCCTCGAAAGGCATGGCCTGCAAGGGATCCCCCGTCTCCGGGTCAAAAACCATTTCGCGCCCGTCGACAAAAACCCAGTGGCCCTGCGTATCGTCAAAATAGGCCTCCTGCGCGGAAATGCGGCGCACCTCGCGTCCCTCCGCGTTGCGGGTGTGCACGTTCACGCCCTCGCCCACCCATGCCCGCTCGCTGAACCGGTCCATAAACCAGAGCCGCCGATCCTTGCGGTTGTCGAAGCCAAGGCTGCGGATCATGCCGATTTCATTGCGCCCGGCCTCCTTTTCCAAGGCCGCGTATTCGAGGTTTTCCAAAAACGTCCGGGAGCTCTCGACCGCCCGGGGCACAAGCGATGCGGTAAGATAGAGCAGAACGACGGAAAGCACCAGACCGGCCGCCCAAAGCGAGCGACTGATCTGCCACAGGCTTCGGCCGCAGGCGCGCATGGCCACGATTTCGTTGTTCCGATGCAGGTTTCCCAGGGTGAAAAGCAGGGAGACCAGGAAAATGATCGGCAGGACGGTGGGCACATAGGTGGGCAGCGCCACCGCATAGAAAAACAGGATATCCCGTATTCCGGCATCCGCTTCCAGCAAATCGGGCAACGAGTCATAGACGTTCTGCAAAACGAGCACCCCAAGGACAACGCCAAAGGTGAGCGCGAAACCTACGGCCCATTCTTTGAAAACATAGCGGTCGATTCGATTCATACCGGTTCCTTTCTACGGGAAAGCAGCCCTAAAAGTCACTTCGTTTGCGGAGAAATTTTTTTCTGGCTATAAGCGCGGGAAATTGGATTAATACCTCACTGCCATGAGCAAGCCAAGAGAATCCTGGAATTCCCGCATCGGCGTCATTCTCGCCGTATCGGGCAGCGCCGTCGGCCTCGGGAACTTTCTCAGATTCCCCGGGCAGGTCGCCGAGCACGGCGGCGGCACCTTCATGATCGCGTATTTCATTTCCTTCCTGTTGATCGGCCTGCCGATCTGCTGGGTGGAATGGACCATCGGACGCGAAGGCGGCCTGAAAGGCTTCAACTCCGCCCCTTCCATCCTGGCAGCCGTCACGCGGCGCCCGGGGTTCCGTTACCTCGGCATCATAGCGATCATTATTCCGGTCGTCATCTATATGTACTACGTGGTCGTTGAAGCCTGGTGCCTCGCCTACGCCACCAACTATCTGGCGGGCGACATGAACTTTGAGGGAAATTCCGAAGCCAGCGAATTTTTCGGCGGGCTGGTTGGCGCCGGAGCAAACGGTTCGGCCTTTAATTTCGATCTCGAGCATATCGGGGTCTACTTCATCGCCGTCTTTATTCTCAACTTCATTCTCATCTGGCGGGGGCTCGCCAAAGGCATCGAATGGTTCTGCAAATTCGCCATGCCCACCCTCCTGCTGGTGGCCCTCGTCATTCTCGCGCGTGTGCTTACGCTCGGCGTGCCGGACGACAGCCACCCGGAACGCAACGTCAATAATGGCCTCGGCTTCATGTGGAACCCGCAAAAACTGGCGGTGGAGAGCTATGATCCGGACTCGAAAACATGGAACCTCACGGACCAGATTTTCGCGGACGACCCGCCGGAGCGCCTGGAGGCGCTCGAAGCGGAAGCCGCCGACGACCCCCATCTCCGGATCAAGCGCATGACGATGCTCGACCAGCTCACAAACCCGCAGCTCTGGATTGCCGCCGCCTCCCAGATATTTTTCACCCTGTCCGTCGGGTTCGGGGTTATCATCACCTACGCCTCATATCTGAAACAAAACGATGACATCGCGCTGAGCGGACTTGCGGCGGCAAGCGCGAATGAAGTGTGTGAGGTGGCCATCGGCGGCCTTATCAGCATTCCCGCCGCCGTGGCCTTTTTCGGGGTCACCGGCCTGGCGGGCATCGGTTTCAGCACCTTTGATATTGGATTCAACGTCTTGCCCATGGTATTTGCCGAAATGCCGGCCGGACGAATCTTCGGGTTTCTTTTCTTCTTTCTTCTTTTCCTGGCGGCCGTAACAAGCTCGCTCTCCATGCTGCAACCCGGCATCGCGTTTCTGGAAGAGTCCCTCAACATCAACCGGCGCCAGTCGGTCTCCATCCTCGGCTATATCACAATCATAGGCGCCGGCTTCATCATCTACTTCAGCAAAGATCTCAAGGCCCTTGACACCATTGACTTCTGGGTAATGAACCTCCTGATGGTCGCCCTGGCCACCGCGCAGGTCGTCATCTTTTCCTGGGTGATCGGGATCGACGAAGGCTTCCGTTCCGCCCACCAGGGCTCCGCCATACGGATCCCGCGCCTGTTCCGCTTTGTCATGAAGTATGTCACCCCCGTGATGCTGCTCGCCATTCTCGCGGCATGGTTCTATACAAGCATACTCGGATTCAGCCTGAGAGGAAAAGGGGAAGCCGCCTACAACAAATACGTTTCCGACCTGTTTATTGATCCCATAAATCCGGTTGCATGGATGTCGATCGCATTGATCGTACTCACCGGCATCTTCATTTACCTGAACCTCCTCCCCGCATCGCGCTTCGGAGGATCCTCGAACACAACCACGCAGAAAGGAACGAACACATGACACCCGCAGGTTGGATAATTATGACGGTCTCCATTTGCCTCGTCCTGACACTCTTCGTGTGGTCGATCTACAAGGTGCTGAGCGTTCCGGAAGAATCCGAGCACGTGCATGGATTTGAACGGAATCCGCCGGATGTTGAGAACTAGATTTTTTTCTTGCGTGCCGGCGGGGAAAAGACATTGTTCGCATTTCCAGCGTTAGAGCGCGCCCTGAGAAGGGCCCGTTCCTCGGCTTCCCGCCCCCATGCCGGCGGGTCCAACGGTCGGAATGGCATCATCCGCTGTTCCGTCGACTCCAACACCTTGAAGTCCGAAGCCGTGAACAACCACATCAACCATCATGCCAGAAGAAAACACCGTAGATAAAGCAGCAATAATCAAGGAGTTCGGATCCAGCGAGAACGACACCGGCTCGTGTGAAGTGCAGATCGCACTGCTCACCGCCCGCGTTCAGCACTTGACCGACCACCTCCGCACCCATCGCAAGGACTTTCATTCCCGGCGTGGCCTGATCGCCATGACCGCCCGCCGGAGAAAGCTTCTCGACTACCTGAAGCGCACGGACTTTGAGCGTTACACGACAATTCTCAAGCGCCTCGACCTGCGCCGGTAAGAACCCGGCTGTTTTTCGGCAAACGCCGGGCCCGACGCGGCCCGGCGTTTCCTTTTACTTATCGAAATAATTCCTCCAGGCCGTGTTGAATGCGGCCGGCGACATCCCGGGTTCCATCCCCGGCCTGCCGTTTATTGCAAAAGAAAAAACACACAAGAAAAGAATGAAACAAAAGCATAACATCACCGTTGAAGGTCTCGATATCGAGATTTCAACCGGAACACTCGCCGGCCTCGCAAGCGGAGCCGTCACTATCACCAAAGGCGAAACCGCGCTCTTTGTCTCGGTGGCCGCCGCCAACACGCTTCGTCCCGGACAGGACTTTTTCCCTCTGACCGTGGATTACCGGGAAAAGGCATCCGCCGCCGGTAAATTCCCGGGCGGTTATTTCAAACGCGAAGGACGCCCGACCGAAAAGGAAATCCTGACCTCGCGTCTCTGCGACCGCCCCTTGCGCCCGCTCTTTCCCGAGGGCTTCATGAATGAAGTCCAAATCATCGGTATGCTGCTCTCGACCGATACCGTAAACGAACCGGACATTCTCATGGTGAACGGCGCTTCCGCCGCGCTCCTGATTTCAGACGTGCCTTGGAACGGCCCCGTCGGCTGTGTGCGGATCGGCCAGATTGACGGTGAATTCGTCACGAATCCAACCCACGACGAAATGGTCGATTCCGATCTCGACCTCATCTATGTGGGCAACGAGACGGAAATGCTCATGATTGAAGGCTCCGCCGAATTCATTTCGGACGACCGGTTTTATGAAGCGCTTCGTTTCGGGCAGGAAGCCATCCAACCGATCCTTCGCGCCCAACGCGAACTCGCCGAGCTCGTGGCAAAGCCAAAGAAGGATTTCTCCCTTGTGGTTACCCCGGAGGACGTTACGCGATTTTGCGAGGAATATGCCGCCGATAAAGTGCAGGAAGCGCTGGCCAATGACAACTATGGGGACCGGAAACTCGCGATCCAGGCGATTGCCGAGGAAACAACCGCGGCGCTTGCTGAAAAACACGGAGCGGAAAAGGCGAACCCCGACGACGTGGCCCGGGCGTTCGATGAAATCCAGGAAAAACTCTACCGGAAAAACATTCTGGACAAAGGCGTCCGTGTGGATGGCCGGGGCGCCGGCGATCTGCGTCCGATCACGTGCGAAACCGGGGTCCTGCCCCGTGTTCACGGCTCCGCCCTGTTCAACCGCGGAGAAACACAGGCTCTTGTGATCAGCACGCTGGGCACCAGCCGCGACGTACAGGATATTGACGGCCTGACCGGTGGCGCAAAATCCAAGTCCTTCATCCTGCATTACAATTTTCCGCCTTTCTCCACCGGCGAAGCCGGAAGATTCGGTTTTACCAGCCGCCGGGAAATTGGTCACGGCACGCTGGCGGAAAAATCCCTCCTGCCCACCCTGCCGCCGGAAGATGAGTTCCCCTACGCCATTCGCCTGGTTTCGGAAGTCATGAGCTCCAACGGCTCCACTTCGATGGCCTCGATTTGCGGCGGATGCCTCTCCCTCATGGACGCGGGTGTCCCGATCGTCGCCCCCATAGCGGGCATCTCCTGTGGGCTCGTGACGGAAAAGGATGCAAGCGGGGCCATCGCGAAGCATGTTGTATTGACCGATATTCTCGGCGCCGAAGACCATTTCGGGGACATGGATTTCAAAATCGCGGGCTCCAAGGACGGGATCACCGGTTTCCAGCTGGACCTTAAAATCCCCGGACTCCCGTTCGAGATCGCGCTTGAAGCGATCCGGCAAAACCGTGAAGCCCGGCTCAAGATCCTCGGCGTAATGGCCGAGCAACTGCCCGAATCACGGGACGACCTGCGGGAACATGCGCCCCGCATACATACGATTCAAATAGATCCCGAAAAGATCGGCGCCCTCATCGGCCCCGGCGGAAAAAACATCCGTCGAATCACCGAAGTCAGCGGCGCGCAGGTCGACATCGACGAAGACAACAGCGGGCGCGTCCTTATTTTCGCGACTGATCGCGATGCCATGAACCGGGCGATCCAGGAAGTCGAGTTGTGCACCGGCGATATCGAGGAGGGCAAGATCTACCGCGGCATCGTTCGGGGCGTTAAAGAATTCGGCGCATTTGTCGAATGCCTGCCCGGCAAGGAAGGCCTCGTCCACATCTCCGAACTCGCCGATTTCCGGGTCGAAAAGACCGAGGACATCTGCAAGCTGGGCGACGAAATGCTGGTCAAATGCATTGGAATAGACAAAGGCCGCATCCGGCTGTCCCGCAAAGCGGCCCTTGAAGAAGCCAAGGAAACCGCCGCTTCCGAGGAGGGCGGCGTGGAATCCAAGGAGAAATAATCCCGGGATCGCAAAATCGCCTTCAAGCGGCCGCCCATGGGCGGCCGCTTTTTTTGGCTGTCGCTTTCTCATTCCGATTTTCATTATCACCGCCCGCCCCAAAGTAGCGGGAGCTTCCAGCTCGCGCGCATTCAATTCCAAAGTAGCGGGAGCTTCCAGCTCGCGCGTATAGCATTTCAACCTAAAAAGATTAATACAACCACTGATCCCGCTGAGCGCATTCGCGTCAACCTTAGCGCCAAAGGCGCTACATCGCCGTAGCCTCGGGCGACGCCCTCGGACGTATGCACATCTTTTTGCAGGCGCCATCCTTGGCAGGGATTCGGATGCTGAAGGGATTTCCCTCGCATAGCGATAGGACGGCGCAGGCGTGCTGAAAGCACGTTCGGATCAAAGGCCGGGATTTCAATCCCGGTGAAAAGGAAAAGAAATATGCGTCCTGAAGGGACGCCGGGTAGAACTTCAGATGATCCGGCGGCGTCCTTTCAGGACGCGGGATTGGGGTTTGGCACGAATTCCACGGGTTCAAAACCCGTGGCTTTGGGACATTGCCCTTTCAGGGCACAAAACCAGTGCTAAGTCGGATTTGGAGGCTAAAGGTGTCACTCCTTGAAGGTACCGAGTAAACCCATCAACTGAAGGCCCTTGCCCTCGAAATTCCTTAGGTTGACGCACATGCGCTCAGCGGGACCACCCCGGCCTGGCAAGCAGGCCACCCCTCCTATGATAGGAGGGGAGTTTTTTATTAACATTCGGATATGCCAAATGGCAAAGCATAAAGCTCCTCCCCTGCCAAGGGGAGGTCGCCTGCTTGACAGGCGGGAGGGGTCGCTCTTCGGCTTACGAGCACGGGCGACGAGAGGGGTTGACACGTTTCACCGCTTCGCCTGTTCGGCGAAAAACCCAATATCCATAAGTCATTATTGATCAGTCCCGCTGAGCGGGATCAGTGTTCATCAGTGGTTCAACCGCGGAATGCAGGTTCAAATAGCGGTAGTATCCTTGTTCCCCGCGTGAAAAACGCGAGCTGGAAGCTCCCGCTACCGAAGCAAATAAAAATACCGCTCGTTGGAAACACAGGGTTTGCGCATTGCAGTGTTGCATGAAAGCGAAAACCTTATAGCTTTAGGCTTGGAATTTCCGCTATTTTCAATTTTTGTCCCTATTGCTGCGCCGCAACCATGAGCTCCATTCCCCATTCATCGCACATACCATTGAGTCAGAACCGGCGTCGTTCCTCCGCCCGAAAAAGCGGCTTCAGTCTGGTTGAGATCCTGATTGTCATCGCCCTCATCATGGTGCTCGCAACCGTTGCGATCGGCAACTTGTCGGGAATTTTCGGCGGGCAGCAGGAAAAAGTGGCGGAGATTTTTGTCACCCAGACAGCCAAGACCGGGCTGGTGCCCTACCGCCTGGATGTCGGCAACTATCCTTCCACTGAAGAAGGCCTTGAAGCCTTGGTGCAAGCGCCTCCGGGGAAAGAAGACAAATGGAAGGGCCCTTACCTCGAAGAACTGCCGGAGGATCCATGGGGCAACCCCTATCAATATCGTTTCCCCGGCAAAAAGAATCCCAACGGCAGACGGGGCTATGACATCTGGTCCTTGGGTCCGGACGGCAAGGAGAGCGACGATGATATCGGCAACTGGTAGCCTTAAGGGCGCGTCAGGAAATAACCGTAGCCGTTTGACTTGTTCTTTTGCCCGCCTGCGGACTCGCTCCTCAGCCACGGATTGCCATATGCTCCATCATCGCGCCTTGCAGGCGAACAACGCACCGTCGCCCTGTCGCCACGCTTATTGCCTTCCAAGCCCTAAGTCGACGCGAACAGCGGGCGGCTTCACGCTTATCGAAATCCTCCTTGTTCTCGGGCTTATCGCACTGGCGGGCAGCCTCGTTGTCACGAATTTCGGCAGTCTCCTTGACCGCAGCGGCGACTCCTCCGTTGAGGAACAGCTGCGCTCCGCCGTGCGTGAAGCCCGCTTCATCGCAGCCCGCGACCGTATTGCCACAAGCCTGGAATACGATCCCATGTCCGGCAGCTTCAACATCCGCCCCGCTTCCGAAACCGCGGACATATCATCGGATTCGGCTGACTCGGCTGATTCGGTTGACTCCGCGATCGCGGCCATCGCCTACCCGTTGCCCGAACCGTTTGACCCGGAGGGGCGCGGGGAAATCCGTTTTTATCTCGTGCCGCCCGCCGAAGGCATGCGTGGCTCCTTTTCCGCCCCGGAAGAAACCCGTGAGCCCCTCGCCAAAGTACGATTCGCTCCCGACCGCAGCTCCACCCCTTTTGTGGTGGAAATTGATTCCGGATCGGGAACACCGGAACGCCTGGTTTTTGATCCTTTTTCCGATCTGCTTCGTTCGACCTCCCGCTGAAATTTTTCATTTTTTTATAAGCAGTACACGCCGGCATGCCAAAACCCACCGCTTATCCGAACAAAGCTCGTCAAGCGTCCGCGTTTTCATTGATCGAGGTCCTCATCGCTCTTGCGCTTTTTGCAATGGCCGGAATCGTGCTGAGCTCCGCATTTGTCAACGCGCTCCTCGCGCGAGAGCGCGGACGGGGCCAGGCGGAGCAAGTCGACGACCTGCGCCTGGCCCGGCAACAACTCCTGCTCGAGCCGAACCGCGACGACGCGGAAGCGGGGGGCGACGTGGAAACCGTCCACGCGGGCACAGCGACATGGCAAGCCCGGATCGAGACGACCGATCTCGTCGACCTGTTTGAAGTCCACTGGTCCGTCGAGTTCTTCGATCCACCCGAGGACCATGCCCGAACATACGAAGAAACGCTTTATCTCCTGCGCCCCACCTGGTCCGAACAAGACGAACGGTCCCGACTGCTGGAAGAAAAAAAACAAGTCCTGCGTGACAGCCGGAGCTTTCGACCTTTTTGAGAAAGGAACCAAATCATGTCTGAAAAGGTCATCAGCACAAAGACGCCCCATTGCAATGCGCAAAGCGCCGGCCTCGTTAAAAACCCCGGCTTCACTCTGCTTGAGGTACTCTTCGCCATCACAGTGACGGGCTTTGTCCTTACGGCTGCCGTTGCGTTCCTCGTTTCGGTCAGCTCCATCTGGATGGAGCGCGGGGAAAGACAGTTTTTTGAAAAACATGTCGACGGTGTAACGGAATTCCTGCGCGCCTCCTTTGCCGACGCGGGCGGCAAAATCGTCATTGCCGGGGAGTGGGATGAGGGCAACCAAGGTCCGGGTGAAGACACTTCAAGTTCCCCGGAAAACAGCGATCCCGATAACAACCGTTCAAAAGACGATCCCTCCAAAAAGAACAGAGTCCTCCTTCAGGAGAACTCTCGAAGGACGGATGTCAAAACCGGCGGAAACAGGGATGGAACTAGACCGTCTTCAGCTCGCTCGGAGAATGGCAATTCCGATGGCAACGACTCAAAATTCGCACTCCTCCACAAAAGCGATGATCCTGTTTCCTGGGAGCGCCCGCCGGGATTCTCCGAGTCGCGCGACCCGTTCCTCTCATTTATACTCAACAAGAAACCGGCGCTTCTTCAAAAGCCCGGCATCCCCTCGTTCTCGGGCATCGCTTGTTTCCTGCACTTCGACCGGAACGAAGGCCTCAGCCTGCTCTGGTATGCCGGGCTGCAGGAAGAAGCGGAAAACCCGGACGATCTTCACCGCACGCGGCTGAGCTCACTCGTCCGGGAAATTCGGTATGTATACTGGGATGATCGGTTCGAGCGCTGGGAAACCACCGAACGCCCCGAAAGAGACGAGACCGGCGAAGCTTTCAAAGTTCCGCGTTACCTTCGCCTTGTTTTCGAGCACGATGGGGAAACCACCGAACGCACCCTGGCGATTCCCGCTCCATCCAAATCCGCCCTCATTTATTAACATGCAGCGCTTCGTTCATCCCGGCCCCCCGCGGGCATCCGGCTCAAGCACCGGCTTCCGCACACATCCCGATCACTGTCGCGGGAGCGTCCTCATAGCGGTTCTCGGAATCATCGTGTTGCTGTCCTTTCTCGTCAGCCGCTTTGTGGAGGAAGCCGTCGACGATCTGGAGTATCGCGCGCTCTTCGCCCAGCCCCCCCATCTGCGTGCCTATGCCTACAGCATGCTGGAAGTTGCCCTTGCCAATGTTCAGGAAGTCGGGTTGATCGATGACGGCAAACTCCACGCGCCGGAACAGGGCTGGAGTGACCCGATGCACTACGCCGGCATCGAGGCGCCGAACGGTTGGGAGGTCGAAATCACCATCCGGGATGCCGGTGGCCGCCTCCCCATAAACACCATGGATAAAGCAGCCCTCAACCACCTGCTGGAAAATGGCCTCGATCTCAACTTTGCCTTGGCGCGCGAGTTGAGCGCTTCCCTGCTCGACTGGATCGATCGGGACGAAAACCGTCGGCTCAACGGGGCTGAATCGGAGACCTACCTGCGGCGCAACCCGCCCCACCGGGCAGCCAACCGCCCGCTGCAATCGCTCGATGAACTGCGCCTGGTTAAAGGATGGGACGAAGCGTTTTTCGATGAACAGGGAACCCCTAATGAACGGTTCGAGGAACTCAACCGCCTGGTCACCGTTCTTCACCAGGGCCCCGTCAACCTCAACGCCGCGCCGAAAGAGGTGCTTGATCTTCTGGCCCTACGGGACGGCTGGCAGGCGGATTACCTGTTTGACGGACTCGATAAGCCGTATCTCACCGCCACCCCCGCCAGCGCTGGAGGGGGTGGGGTTGGGACCGAAGTGCAGCTGCTCGAGATCACCGTCCGCCTTCGGCGCGGCGATGTCCCGTTTGTTTTAAGCGCCTTGGTGGAGCCTGTTTTCGACGGCACAAGCGGGAGCAGCCGTTCCGCCGGTGGTTCGCCCGGCGGATCGCCCGGTGGCAGGGCCGCCGATACGGAACAAAAAACAGGGACCTTGGACGAGCAGGAAGCCTTGAACTACCCCTTCCGCATTCTTCGAATATCGGAACATGAAAGTCACCAAAGGAGCCCGGAACCAGGACGCCATTCCGCTTTGAACATAGACAAAGAAAGCTAGACCTTCAATTATTCCGGTGTTTTCGATTGCCCAAGCCCGACCGGCTGTTAGATTCCCGCAGTTCGTTATTGTGCCAAAAACTTCCTCCATATTTTCCGTCTCCGCCCCGGACACAGCGAATTCGGTACTTTTTGTGCCCGGGTTTTTATTCTTTATAGAACCCGTGGAGCTGCCTTCATCCCTGGAGCCGGGCGAACGCGACGCCTTCGCCGAGCTCAGTCTCGAGTCCGTTGCCCCATTCCCCGTGGAACAACTCCTATGGGGCTACTTTTACACGGAGGGAGCCTCTTTTATACTGCTTTTCGCCACCCATCGGGAACGTCTGAAGCAAGCGGGATTCAAAGATTCAGAGACATACGCCTGGGTCCTGCCCGACTTCGCGCGTCTTTTTGGCGCGCATTTCGAACGGGATACTTTCGTCTGTCTTGAAACCGGCGCAACGAAGAACGGTTATTACTTCCCCGCGGATTCCCGCATTCCGGAACAAATTGTCGCGCACCCCCGCGAAGAGAGCGACACATCCGGCGTTCTGGAAGAACTCCGACAACTTGTTTCTTCGGGAGATGGTGAGCCCGCCACGGTTTCACTGGTTGCGGCAAGCGCGGAATTGAATGAACATCATCTCCCCGTCTTTCGTCACGACCCGGCTGATCCGGAACAAACGGAAGATATTGGACCGTCTTCCCTCACGGCAATATGCCCATCGGAAGAAGAACTCTGGCGCGCGGACATCCGCAGCCCGGCCTTCAAAAAAAGCGAGCGCAGCGCCCGCCGAACCGGCGCCCTGCTCACACGAATAACAGGTTGGGCCTGCGCCTTCGGACTTGTTTTACTTATGCTGGAGCTTGCCCTGTTCGGCGGAAAAGTTTGGCTCGGCACACTCAACCAGCGCATAGAAAGCCGGCACACGGAAGTTCGCACGGTCCAAGACAAGCAGAGTTTATTAAACAAACTCGAGCAGGTCGCCCAAAACGAACTCCGCCCAATAGCCATCCTTGAAGCGCTCAACGAAAAGCGGCCCGACGATATTTACTTTACCACCACAGTCACGGAAGGTCAGAATCAAATCATGATCGACGGCGTCGCCGGAACCGTAAACGCGCTGAACCGGTACACCGAACAACTCGACGATTCCGAACGCTTCGAATTGCTTGGTTCCCCCGCGACCCTCATCCGGTCCGGCGAAACAACTTTCACCGCAAGGCTGGCTTATATCCCGCCCGACCGGCCGGCAGACGATCATGAGCGGGCAACCGCCGACCCGGAAGTCGCCAAGGAGTCGAATTGATGCACAGCACCGCTATCCATACCGGCGTTAAACGCCTCTATAAACGCTTCTCTGTTCGAGAGAAGTTCCTGCTCCTGTTTTTTCTGGTGGTTCTGCTTGCAATTTGGACAAGCAGCCTGCTGGCACGCGTTGATGATTGGAACCAGCGCCGCCAAGAAGCTCTGGTTGAACGCAACACCCAGGACCAATGGCTCGAACGGGCCGATTCATACACCGAGCAACTAACAGAGGCCCTGACACGAGTGGACCCGGAAAAGACCTATTCCGGGTCCCGGCTTTCCGGTCGAATCGACAATCTTCTTCGTAAAACGGAACTCGCCCAATCCGCCGACATTGACCCCGTCCGCAGCCGTGAAGGCGAAATTTTCAATGACCATAACCTACGGGTACGGCTCAACCGCATTGCCATCTCCGACTTGATTGCTTTAAACAAACTTCTCCGGCAGGAGTCCCCGTACATCACGATTCAACACGTTCGCCTCGATGCGAACAACCGCAATCCCAACCAGCTCAATGTACGCCTCGAAATCAATTCCTTTGATTTGAGAAACAGCATCCTTGAAAATTAACGCCCCTTGCTGTGAGAGTTCAAATCCACCGCGGGCATTCCGTCCAAAACATCATGAAACGACCGTTCTCCAGTCTATATCCGTTCACCGTGTTTTTTTTCCTGCTGCCACTCGTCCTCACAACAGGGGCCGCACAGGAAAACGATGCCACGCGCGATACGGCCGGAACTCCCGAAGAAACAGTGACAAATGCGCTCGGTTCCGTTGCCGAGTCGGAACTCAAAAACCCGGACGAATTGGTCGGAACGCTCGTCCTTAGCGATGAATCGGCCGACCAGGTCTTTGCTCTGCTGGAACAATGGACCGGTAAGATCATTCTTCGAGGCGGGAATTTGGAATCGGTCAAAATAAACTTCAATTCACGAGACCCGATTACCAAGGGCGAAGCCGTTCTCGCATTGGAGAGCCTGCTGACGTTGAACGGCATCATGCTTACGGATATGGGGGGGAATTTCATGAAAGCGGCGCCGGCCACCGAAGTAAACCGGCACGTGCCGAAAATGATTGAGGGAAGCAGCCTCGGCAAACCACCAAGCCAGCAGGTGCACGCCAAACTTTTTAAACTCGAATACCTCGACGCCGCAAAAGCCACCGGCTCCCTCATACAACCCCTCCTTTCCCAGAGTTCGGCAACCGTGGTGTTTGAAAAAGCCAACGCCATCCTGATCACCGACGCCCTAATCAACCTGCAACGCATCGAACGCATGCTGGAAGACGCCGACCGGCCGAGCGCGATCCGGGAATCCATCGAATTCATCGAACTCAATTACGTCCAGGCGAGCGACATGCAACAACGCCTGGACGCCTTGATTCAAGGTCCGCTCAAAGCTTATCTCGAGGGCAACACCAGCATCACCGCCGACGAACGCACCAACCAGCTCCTCGTCTTTACCCACCCGGAGAACATGGCGGTTATAAAGGATGTCATCGAAAACATAGACATTGATGCCGCCGCCCTCACGCGCAGTGAAGTTTTCCCCCTCAAACAAGCCAAGGCCGTGGACGTTGTCCCCATCATTGAAACCATCATCACCGGCCAGCGCGAAGGGCGGGAAAAAGAAGCCGACACAAGCAGGGGTCGGGAAAGGGCGCCACGCAATGGAAATCAGGAAGGCGCCGAATCCGGCGGCGACGGCGAAGACGCGCCGGCCGGCGCAGACCCCGAGGTTCCGGCGGAGGCCCTCTCCGACCTGGCGGAATCCTCTCGTTCGCTCCAATTTTCCGGCTATGTGGGGCTCTCTCCGGACGAACGCACCAATTCCATCGTCGCGTACGGGACAGAGAGCGATCTTGAGACGCTCGAGAGTCTGATCGAGAAAATCGACATCCCCCTCGCCCAAGTCCGGATCGAAGCAATCATCACTGAAGTTACACTGAGTGAGAACCAGGCCAGCGGCATCCAGCAACTCGGGTTCGAGTTCGACGCGGACAACAACCTGAATTTTGGCGACAGCATTCCGGAGGACGGTGACAATGGAAGGTTCGACGGAAATGAAGGCGGTATTTTCGGCAGCGGCTTTCGGGTCGTGGGCAGTACGCAAGGCATTTTTTCAGCGGTGTTGAGCACGGCTGAAAGCGACAATAATGTAAAAGTCCTGTCCGTGCCCAACATCGTGGTCAGCCACAATGAAGAAGGCAAAATCAACGTAAGCGAATCCCGGCCCATCATCACAGGATCCACCAGCAGCTTGGAAGACAGGACAACGAATGTCCGGAGCAATGTGGAGTTTCGGGACATCGGCATCCAGCTCACGGTCACCCCCCTTATCGGCTCGGATGGAACCGTTCAGGTGGAAGTGGAACAAATCGTCGACAATGTGGCGGGTAATATAACCATTGACGGCAACGAGCAGCCGATAATCGGGCGGCGGGAGGCCACTTCCACCGTGACAGTCAACAGCGAGGAGGTCATTGTTCTGGGCGGGCTCCAGGAGAACCGGAAGAACGAATCCAACTCCTATTTTCCACTAGTCGGCCGCCTCCCTCTCATACGCAAGGTCTTCGGAGGCGACTCGAAGGACTATACCCGGTCGGAACTCGTCATCTTCATTCGTCCCACTGTCATGCGCCGGGACTCCGGCGTGACATCCATGACCTCCGGGGTTATCGACGTCACTCCCGAGGGCGATGCTGTCCGTTCCTTCCTCGAAACGGGCTCCACCGGACGCCTTTATCTGGAGGGCAGTAAATTCGAGGAAAAAGACGAAGAGAAAGAACAAAGCCCGGAAGATAAGGAATAGGAGGCGACAATACGCCAACAAACCCGAACTTTCATGGAAAAATCCTGTAATAAACCGAAAGTGACCCAAGGTCGTCCGCATGCCGCGCACGCCTTGATTGCGCTGTGCTGCGTGTTCGCAGCCGCTTTTCCGGCCCTGCGCGCGGCTTCCAATCTTGAAACCAACAGCCCTTTTCTTCCGCCGGGGTACAACGAAAACAAAGAACAGGAGGTTGACCAACCGAAACCCGAGCCCAAACGGAAACCCCTCTCCGATAAAATCGCATTCCACGGAGTAGCGGAGTTTGACGGAAAAATGCGGTTCAGCTTCTATAACAAGGAGGAAGATAAAAGCTATTGGATCGCGAAAGATGAAAAGGAAGCGTCGATTTCACCGCTCGCCTTCGATCCGGAGAGCATGACCGTGACCGTCAAGTCCGGCAATCGGACCGAAAAAATCGAGCTTGTCGAAGCACAACACACAGGCCCGTCTTCGGCGGACAGGAATTCCCGTCGCCAAGCGAAGCAGGCACAGAAAGATAACGGAGATTCCAATAAAAGAAGAGTGCTTCGCAGACGAGTCATTCTTCCACGCAAAAACGACTCGTAATACAAGGATCCAGCCACATGCACCCGCCATCCGCTCCTGAAACGAATTCCACCGGCGCGCTCGAGGTCGTGGATTGGGGACGCACGGATTACAAGAAGGCGTTTGAATGGCAGAAATCACGCCTCGAACTACGTCGAACCGGGCAAGCCCCCGACACCCTGGTGTTCACCGAACACGACCCTGTCTATACCCTCGGCCTGCGGAAAGGCGCCGAGCGGAATATCGTCCGGGACGCATGGGGCGGGACCTATCAAGGCATTGAAGTTGTCAAAACCAACCGGGGGGGCGATATCACCTACCACGGGCCGGGCCAGATAGTCGGCTACCCGATCATTTCCCTGAACGAACGGAGGGATCTCCACGCCTATCTCCGCGACCTGGAAAGCGTCCTTATCCATACGCTTCGCTCCTTCGGCCTTTCTTCCGCCGGCAGGCGGAAGGACAAGACGGGCATTTGGCTGGAAGACCGAAAAATCTGCGCTATCGGCGTGGCCGTGCGCACCTGGGTGACCTATCACGGCTTTGCCCTCAACCTGAACCCCGAACTTGCCGCCTTTCGCGGTATAATCCCTTGCGGCATCACCGACGGAAGCGTCACCTCCATGGAACGGGAACTCGGGCACTCCGTCCCGCCATCCGACGTAAAAAAAGCTTTAGAGGTTGAATTCCGTGCGATTTTCGGGAAAAATGCCTCCCCTCATGGATAATCGTAAACCTGACTGGCTGCGGGCAAAACTGCCCACAAGCAAAGAATACAAGAACGTCCGCGAACTTGTGGACGCCCACGAACTGCACACGGTCTGCAAGAGCGCACAGTGCCCGAACATGGGGGAATGCTGGTCAAGGGGCACCGCAACCGTCATGATCCTGGGCAACGTCTGCACGCGATCCTGCCGCTTCTGCGCGATCCAGACCGGTCGCCCCACGGAGCTTGACCTCGGCGAGCCCGCGCGTGTGGCCGATTCGATCGCAAAGATGGAGCTCCAGCATGCCGTCATCACCTCGGTCGCCCGTGACGACCTCAAGGACGGCGGCGCATCCGTCTGGGCATCGACCATCCGGGCCATTCACAACCGCCGCCCGGAATGCGCCGTGGAAGTCCTGACCGCCGATTTCCGGGGCCAGCGGGAATATCTCGACGTCGTGCTCGACGCCTGCCCGGATATTTTCAACCACAACCTTGAAACCGTGAAACGCCTCCAGCGCCCGATCCGGAAAACCGCCCGTTACGACCGGTCCCTCTGGGTGCTCGAGCATGCGAAATCCCGCGGCTTTATCACAAAATCCGGCATCATGCTCGGCATCGGCGAACAAGAAGACGAAATCAAGGAAGTGCTGCAGGATATGCAGCAAGTGGGCGTGAATATCCTGACCATCGGCCAGTATCTGCAACCCTCCACGAAGCACCAGCCGATCGACCGATGGGTAACCCCCGAGGAATTTGAGAAATGGAAAAACTACGCCCTCGAAATCGGGTTTGGCGTCTGTGAGTCAGGCCCGCTCGTCCGTTCTTCCTACCATGCCGAAGAACAGTCCGACAAATATGATGTACGAGCCCGACGCAAGGCCATGCGGGAAGCCAAAGACGGCAGCCTCGCTTCCACATGAAGCGAAAATCATCGGATCCACTTGCGCCCGCGCGCCCTGAGGGCAAAGCCCAGTTCGCGGGCCAGAAAGGGGCCCCGGTAGACCCACCCCGTGTAGACTTGTATGAGTGACGCGCCGGCATCAAGGGTTTCGCCGGCTGACTCGGGTGAATCGATCCCGCCAACCCCGATTATGGGGAGCTTCCCTTCCGTGGCCCGATGAATGTAGTTAATGATTTCGGTTGAGCGCTTGTGCAGAAACGCTCCGCCACTCAGCCCCCCGCTCTCGCGCGAGGCAAAGCCCGCCGGCCGGTCCGTCGTACTGTTGGTCGCAACCACTCCATCAAACTCAAGCTCAAACAGTATCTCAAGAATACGGTCAATCTCCGGAAAACTTAAATCCGGCGCGATCTTCACGAGCAATGGATGCGGACTCCGCCCCAATTTCTTGGCATGCCTGTTATTTTCGTCACGTATGCCGCGAAGCAACCCGGAGAGGTAGCTGCCGGTCTGGAGCTCCCGAAGCCCGGGTGTATTCGGACTGCTGAAATTTACGGTAAAATAATCGGCTTGATCCGCCAATGCGCGAAAGCATGCAACATAATCGTCCAAGGCATGATCCAAAGGCGTCGCCTTCGCCTTCCCGATATTCACGCCCACCGGCATATCGCGCTCGCCTTGAGGGTAGCGCTTGCGCAGTGTCTTGGCCATGGCCTCGGCCCCCTGGTTATTGAACCCCATACGGTTCACCAGGACCCCCTCTTCAGGATAGCGGAACAAACGCGGACGGGGATTGCCCGGTTGAGGCTTCGGCGTCACTGTGCCGACCTCGGCATGACCGAAACCAAGCGCTTCCGCCGCACGCGGGAATTCCCCATCCTTGTCCATGCCGGCCGCCAGCCCAACCCTGTTCTTAAACTTCAAACCAAACAAGCGGACCGAACGATCCTCCTCTATCCGGTTATACCAGCGTAAAGCAAGACACAGCGGCGACACCCGCCCCAGCGTAACCAATACATTGCGCCCAAGATCATGCGCTTGCTCCGGCTCCATCCGGAAAAGCGCCGGACGTATCATTTTTTCATAAATCGCTCCCATAATGCTTGAAGACTCGAATCCATCTTCTGGTTCGGAAAACTAACACCAGGGGCTCTGGAAACAATAAAAATACAATTAAATAATTTTTTTGTTTAAGCGCTTTACAACGGCAACACCCGTGCTTTTACCCAGTATATTACAGCGGCGAAAACAAAGCTTTAAATTTCATACAACAAAACAAACAACAGGAATCCCAGCATGCCAAACACAACAACCAAACTCACTTGGTGCAAAGCCCGCCTCGGCTCCGACATGAACTGGTGGGTCACCGAAATCAGCGATCCCGTGCACTGGGACATCGAAGGTCTCGGAATCATCGACCCCCGCCAGTTTCAGCATATCATCGACTTGATTGAGCCGCTCAACGACTACGGCTTCAAATCGGAGATCCTGGAGGAAGCGTTCTACACCTTCGCGATCGACGAAGTCCAAAAGGACAAAACCGTCGTTCTCAGGCGGGAGGAAGACAGCGTTCTCGATAGTGAAGAACAGTTATTCGCCCTCCCTGATGTCCTCGACGAAGATAAAGGGCCCTATGCCGACCTTCTGGACCACATCACCAAGCTCAGGGTCAAGATGCTCAACGACCTCATCGATTTCACGGAACAACTGACCATCGAAGAACTGGAACAGGAGATTCGGGAAACCCAGAACAATGATTTCATGGAGGGTCGCTCCACCCATTTTTTCAACGAGATCACAGCCATCCTTGAATACGTGCCCGAAGGCTTCACCCTTGACGAAGATGAAGAAGGGAGCTCGACCAAATCCGATGACCGGAATCTGGAGGAAGCCGAGTCCAGCGGCGAGTCGGAGGAAGAGATTGAAGCCGACGACACCATGAAATGGGACGAAGGAGAAGAGGAGGAGGAAGAGGAAAAGGAGTGACTCCGCGGCATGCCGCCTTAGATTAAAACGGGTGACAGACCCAGTCCTCCGCGCCCTCGATCCCGAGCGTCGTGCGCAGGCGCCACGCAATCACAAGCGCCGCCACAAGGGCGACCGTCCGCTGAATGCGGGAGAGCCACTGCCCGCCAACACGTTGATTCAGGCGCATGAACTGGCTTTGGGCCAGCCATAACAAAGGCAGCGTCCCGAGCCCGAAACCAACGGCAAACTCCGCGCCCTTGAGAGCGGAACCTGAAAAAAGCGCCAGCCCGAATATGACATAGAGGGGCCCGCAGGGCAGCAAGGGTGTGGCTAAACCAATCATACCGGCCGCAACCGGCTTGCGCAGCCGCATGAAGCGAGCAGTCGCCCAACGGTAGAAGCGCCCAAGCCCCTCGGGTTTGGGAAAGAACCGATCCAGCCGTAAAGCGACCACAAGGAAAAACAACACCAGTATCCACGGCAGATAACTGAGCCAAGAGGCTTCGACAGTCCGCATGACAACACTGCCAAAGACGCCTGCAAGCGTACCGACCACCGCATAGGAAAGCAGTTTCGCGAGATGGTAGCTGGTCAACACGAGATGCGGGGAAGCATCGTCGGAACGCGTCGGCGCGAAGGCGCAGGAAAGCGGACCGCACATAGCC
The DNA here is from genome assembly GCA_046546295.1 of Opitutales bacterium. Classification (GTDB taxonomy): domain Bacteria; phylum Verrucomicrobiota; class Verrucomicrobiia; order Opitutales; family Coraliomargaritaceae; genus JBKGYB01. Next base: position 21,087 of record JBKGYB010000008.1, read on the forward strand.
ACACAATGCACGCTTGTCACAAGCCCGGCAACAAGCGCGGTATATCCGTTGTAAACTGTCTGGTGGTCAAACATTCCACAAAACCTTGCGCAATCCCGGCCACGTGGCAAGTCATTGCTCCAGGTGCAAGCGTCCATCGCGCAGCACGATTTCCGTCCCAAAGTCGGCGCTCTCACGGTTGAGAATTTCATGCAACGCACGGGCGTTCTCCTCCGAAGCCCGGCGCAGGCTGAAGTTCCGTATTTCCATGGGCGCCATTTCGAGGCGCCGCAATTCACCGGTCCGGGGATCGAGGACGGGGAAATACATCAGCGTAAGATCGTCCCGAAAGCCCGCGTGCCCGCCGATACCCTCGTAATCGTTGATAAAATCACCACAACCGTAGAGTATGAGCTTGTTCCGGTATATTTCGAGCGGTCGCACATGGTGCGAGGAATGCCCGTAAATCAAGTCCACCGCCCCGGAATCGATCAATGCATGAGCGAAATCCACCTGCTCCTTCGGGATCTGGTAGCCCCAGTTGTTGCCCCAGTGCAGGGAAAGAACAACGAGATCGTCCGGTCGACGCCGTGATCGGATTGTTTCGATCACGGAGCGAGCCGTGGACCTGGAGAGCTCCGGCAGGACGTTCACGCCGGGCTGATCGCTCTGCGCCGCCCATGTGGAGGGAACGCCCGCCCCCGGTGTTCCATAGGCAAACACCAGCACACGGCCCGCATCATCCGGCTCCAACACCACCGGCGCGGCAGCCGCCGCATCATTTTCACCGGCGCCGACTGCCGGTATGTCATTTTTTTCAAGAACATGCAGGGTCTCTTCCAGGCCCGCATAGCCCCAGTCCAGGACATGGTTGTTGGCCAACACGACGCAGTCGATCCCCGCCTTCGACACCAGCGCAGCATTGTCCGGATGCATGCGGTAGTGAATGCCCTTTGCTTTCCAGTAGTCCTCGCTCGTCGTAACACTCGTCTCCAGATTGATGATCCTGAGATCGGGCTTGGCATCCTCCAGCACGTCAAGGGCATCGCCCCAGACATAGGCGTAATCCACCGGCGCCGGAATTTCCCCCGATTCTTCTTCCGCAATCTCAACGTAGTGCCGGGCATCCCTGACATAAGGTTCATGGAGCGTCGGATCAACCGAGGACGGCAGAACCTGGTCGATCCCCCGGCCGGTCATCACATCGCCACAAAGAAAAAGCGTTACAAGGGCAGTGGTGGTTGGTTCGGCCATGCCTTACTTCACGCTCAATTGTTGTCCATTCACCTCCGGGCCCAACTGAGCCAGGTAAGGCCCGGTCGTCTGCGCCCAAGTCGTTGCATCCGCATGGGCGGCGGCGCCTTCGCCGAACGCGCTGCGCAACATATCGGTGTCGATAATACCGGGATTCAACGCGGCCACCGCGACACCCGCGGGCAATTCATCGGCCATCGCCTGACTCAGGCCCTCGATCGCCCATTTCGTCGCGCAGTAGGGAGCGACCTTCGGCGAAGTCGAACGGCCCCAGCCAGAGCTCAGATTGATCATCACGCCGCTGCCGCGCTCGATCATGCGCGGCGCAAAGTGCCGCAGGATATTAGCCACGCCCTTGATATTTACATCGATTACAGCGTCAAAATCAGGCGCCTCGATTTCCCATAGCGGGCGCACCGGGTTGATCAGGCCGGCATTGTTTACAAGCAGGTCCGGTGTGCCCATCCGTCGTGCTACCGCTTCCGCAAACGCGGCCACCGCAGGATCATCGCGCACATCCACAGACTGAAAGCAACTGCGCTCCGCATCGTGCTCCGCATCAAGGTCTCGAACCGCGTCCGAACTGCGCCCGCATCCGCTGACGCTCCAACCCGCGTTATAGAACCAGTCGAGCAGCGCCCGGCCGAGCCCCCGAGTGCATCCGGTGATACAAACAT
>JBKGYB010000009.1:0-22293 GCA_046546295.1 Opitutales bacterium
GTGTCATCCGGCCGGCATTGGTTCCAAGGCCAACAGGCGAGCCGGCGTCTTTTTTTCATCAAAGTAAGAAGATTGCCGGAAGGTGGCATAACCGAAAGTTCCCTGCCTTTATCTTTCGTCATAAAACTGTCCGGGCATTACTGCTCAAATCATGGGTGTCCATAAAAAAGATGGGTGTCCATGAAAAAAGGACTTGGGTGTCCGGGGTTTTTTGTGCTATGACATGGGAATGTCGAATAACGAACTGGAAGAGGGGACTACCCTGCACCTGGATTTTACAAAATTGAATAAGGTCGCCGCATGCGGCGAGCCGGTGCTGCCGGCCATCGCGCAGGATGCTCGAACGGGCGAAGTGCTCATCGTGGGCTATGCCAACCAGTTGGCCTTGGATACCGCCCGCGAGTATGGGAAAGCGACTTTCTGGAGCACCAGCCGGAATGAACTGTGGATTAAAGGGAAAACCAGCGGGGATTCCTTGCGGATCCAGGAGATTCGGGTGAACTGCGAGCAGAACTCGATTCTTTACCGGGTGATTCCTGAAGGGCGGGGGGCGTGCCACACGAAAAATAGTGAAGGCGAACCACGCCCGGGTTGTTACTACCGCCGATTGACTCCCGACGGCAGCCTCGAGTTTATCGACCGATCTTTGAAGTAACACATTTTGCGCTATGGGCAAAATGTAGCTTGCCTGCGAACGGGTAAGAAGGGATGCGGCAAGATTGTAGCGACTGGCTTCCAGTAACTCCAATCCGTGTTTTAGGGAAGCCGTCCGAAACGGACGGCCCGCAAGAGGGTTGACGGTAACCGAGGCGCCGACCATCAACGCATCGAGCGCCGATACCTCCAGTCCCGGGAGCGTTATTTACAGGGTGACAGTCGTGTAATGCCTTGAATTATTTCAGAATCGTCGCCCAACGGCTGCTTTATGAAAGCTTGCTTTTGGCAGTGGAAGAAGGCATTTTCCTGTCCATGGACCCAATTCTTGAGGTAATTTTTTCACGCGATATTATCGCAGTGGGCATCATTATTATTATTGCTGTCCTCGTTCTGAAATTCCTGAAAAATGCTAGCAAGGGGCTCGTCCTATTTCTTTTGATTGTTGCGTTGCTTTATATATTGTACCGCTATTTCCCTGGGGTGGTCCAGCCGCTGGTGGATTACGTGCAAGGAAATTGGATGGACGTCTGATAGTATGCCGGATTTGCAGGAGTTGTATAGTTTGGCATTGCGTGGCACGGGTTGGCCCGTTTTTTTCCATGTCTCATGCCCAAACAGGAACAAACCGCCATTACGCCTACCCGGACGGAAGATTATCCGGAGTGGTACCAACAAGTCGTCAAAGCCGCTGATCTGGCTGAAACTTCGCCCGTGCGCGGGTGTATGGTGATCAAGCCCTGGGGCTACGCCATTTGGGAAAACATTCAACGCGATTTGGATCGGCGCTTTAAAGAGACGGGCCACCGCAACGCCTATTTCCCGCTCTTCATTCCGGTGCGCTTTCTTCAGCAGGAAGCCGATCACGTGGAAGGCTTTGCCAAGGAGTGTGCGGTGGTGACCCATTCGCGCTTGGAGGCCGATGCCGAGGGGCGCCTTCAGCCGGCCGGTGAATTGGATGAACCCCTGATCGTGCGTCCGACTTCAGAAACCATTATCGGGGAGCTTTTTTCCAAGTGGGTGCAATCCTACCGTGACCTCCCCCTCCTTATCAATCAATGGGCCAACGTCGTGCGCTGGGAGATGCGCACCCGCCTCTTTCTCCGGACAGCGGAATTTCTCTGGCAGGAAGGGCATACCGTGCATGCGGATGCGGAGGAAGCGATGGAGGAGACGCGCCGGATGCTCGATGTCTATGTGGACTTCGCCGAAAATTACATGGCCATGCCGGTGATCAAGGGGGAGAAAACCCCGGCCGAGCGCTTCCCCGGCGCGGATTCAACATTTTCGATCGAAGCGATGATGCAGGACCGGAAGGCTCTCCAAGCCGGAACTTCGCACTTTCTCGGCCGGCACTTTGCCAAGTCGAGCAACATCAAGTTTCTCAACGCCGAGGGGAAAGAAGAATACGCCTGGACGACCTCCTGGGGGGTGTCCACACGCTTGGTAGGCGGTCTTATCATGACCCACAGCGATGACGACGGGTTGGTGCTGCCGCCGCGTATTGCGCCCGCGCATGTTGCTATTCTGCCGGTTGTTCCAAAGTCTGGCAACCGTGCCGAAGTGCTTGAGTACTGCGAGCATTTGAAACGTGAGCTCGAGGCCTGCGACTACTGTGGTGGCAAAGTCCGGGTCGAGTTGGATGATCGCGATATTCGGGGCGGTGACAAACTTTGGGGCTGGGTGAAAAAGGGCGTTCCGCTGCGTGTAGAAGTCGGACCGAAAGATATTGCCGCGGACAGTCTGTTTGTCGGTCGTCGTGACCGGGGGGCTAAAGAACGGGAAAACATTCCACGCGCCGGATTTGTCGATGGAATCGCGGAAATCCTCGATTCCATTCAGGATACGCTGTATCAGCGAGCGCTTGATTTCCGCCGTGACAACACGCGTGAAATAACGAGCGAAGCTGAATTGCTTGAATGGTTTACACCGGCCAATTCCGAAAAGCCGGAAATACACGGCGGCTTTGCGTCCATGGGCTTTTGCTGTGATCCGGAAATTGAAGACCGTTTGGCACGCGAGCACAAGTTAACGGTGCGTTGCATACCTCTGGAAACAGCGGAAGAGGAGGTGCGCTGCGCGTTTACGGGAAAACCGGGGCGGCGCGTGATTTTTGCGAAGGCCTATTAGCAACCTGTCCGACAGGTTGCTAGGGGGACAGGTCAAAGCCGAGTGTCTCCAGTTTCGGATCGATCACCATTCGGCAATAAGGGGCGTCCCGGTTCTCCCGGTGGTATTTCTGATGGTAGTCTTCGGCGGGGTAGTAGACGCCCGCCGGCTTGATTTCCGTTACGATGGGCGCATCGAAATGTGTATGGGCGGCCTCTTTTGAAGCTTCCGCGCGCTGGCGTTGGTCCTCGTTGTGGTAGAAAATGACCGAGCGGTATTGAGGCCCCACATCCGCGCCCTGCCGGTCGGGCGTTGTGGGATCATGGGAGCGCCACAGCCAGTCGAGCAAGGTGTCGTAGCTGATGACCTCCGGGTCGAAGCGAATGCGTATGACTTCCGCATGCCCGGTTTCTCCGGTGGAAACATCATGATAGTCCGGATTTTCGACGTGACCGCCCATATAGCCGACGTCGACCGAATGCACGCCGTCGAGTCTTTCAAAGACGGCTTCCACGCACCAGAAACAGCCGGCGCCGAAGGTTGCGGTTTCCAAGGTTGTATTGGTTGAATCTGTCATAATGTTAAATGCGCGTGAGTTGTAGAATTGGGCGGCAATACCCGGCAACGTCTTCGTATGGATGCCGGCGCCATCACAGGGAAATTACATTCGGCACTTGGGCGGCCCGTTGGTAAATCGAGATGACTTCATCGGAGGAGTGCATATAAAGCTCAATGGTATATGCGATGAAGCGCCCGTTGGCGGAGGGGCGTTGCCGGACGGGAGCGTCGGCGAAAAGTTCCAGCAGGGTTGTCTTCTCTTCGTCGGGCACGATAAATTTGAACGTGTACAGGCTGGGCCAGTCATAATTCGCGTCGAGGGAGGAACGAAAGGATTCGATGGATGTTTTGGCTGACATATCGTCACAAGCTAGCAGAAAGACAAGGAATTGTCGAAAGCGGAAAGTTTTTTCATAATTCGGTCAAAATGGAGAAAAATAGTGTTCACGGATTTTTCTGATGCGAGTTGCAAATACAAAAGCATGGTGCATTATTATTGGGTCAGGCAAAATTAAATTCAGACAGAAGATTGAGCAATGGCAGAGCTCCGTATCGGTACCTCGGGCTGGGTTTACAAACACTGGCGCGGTCTTTTTTATCCAGGACAATTGACCGAAAAAGAGTGGCTTCATTATTATCACGGGCGATTTGATACCGTTGAGATCAACAACGCCTTCTATCAGCTGCCGAAAGAGGCGACCTTGGCGGCGTGGCGCGAGGCGGTGCCCTGCGATTTCCGGTTTGCTGTCAAGGCGAGCCGATATATAACCCACATGAAAAAGCTGAAAGAGCCGAAGGAATCGACCCGTCGCTTCATGGAGGCCGTTGCGGTTCTTGGCGACAAGCTCGGACCCCTGCTTTTTCAACTGCCGCCTTCTTTTGATTGTGCGCCGGACCGCCTTCGCGAATTCCTGCGCGAATTGCCCCGCGGCCATCGCTACGTTTTCGAGTTTCGGGATGCCCGCTGGTGGAACAACGAGGTGTACGAGATCCTTCGTCGGAATAATGCTGCGTTCTGTATCTACGACCTGGCCGGGGAGGCGACACCGGTGGAAGCGACCGCGGATTTTGTGTACCTGCGCCTGCACGGACCGGAAAGCGGGTACCAGGGCTCGTACAACAGAAAGACGCTCGTTCAGTGGGCTCGTCGAATCAAGAAATGGCGCGCGGAGGGGCGCTCTGTCTATTGCTACTTTGACAACGATCAAAATGCGGTTGCCCCCTTTGATGCCGCTGCCTTGCAGACCCTCTGTCTGCAGGAATAAAAAAATCTTATGCTCCGGACATTCCGGCTTTTCTGAACTTGCCAAACAAGGCGGAGACTGCTTGCCTACTGTTTTCGACCGCCCGGATGGCGGAATTGGCAGACGCTGTGGACTTAAAATCCATTGCCCGAAAGGGCGTGCGGGTTCGAGCCCCGCTCCGGGCACTTTCGTTTTGCGGGCAAGTCGTTAATAATCCTACATTCCGCAGTTAAACCACTGATTAACACTGATGAACACTGATCATTAACGACTTATGGATATTGGGCCTTTCGCCGAACAGGCGAAGCGGTAAAAATCGCTAACCCCTTGGTAATCAGTGTCTATCAGTGTGCATCAGTGGTTGTACTAATCTTTTTAGGATAATCGTCTTATGAGGGCTTTTGTAGTGCCTTTGAGTATATTTCCCTGTTTTATGCGGGTTCGCGGGCTGCCATAAGAAACCTGGGTTAACCGGCTCTCCGACCAAAGTCGAAAGGTACAGCAGGTTCCCCCTTCAGCGAACTTTAGCCTGAAGCCGGCGGCCGGTATGCGGCAAGCGTTTCTTCGAGCTGAGTTTTGTTGGGGGCGCCCCCCATGGCAAAGTTCGGTTTGCCGCCGCCTTTGCCGCCGAGCTTTCCGGTGAGGTCGCGTATAATCTCGCCTGCCTTGTACCCTGCTTCCACGGCTGCCGGAGTGGCGGTGGCGACCACCGTCAATTTGTCGCCGAACGCCGCTCCCAGAACAACCACGCTTTCCCCCAGTTTTTTCGATAGCGCTGTCGCCATGCCGCGGAGTTCTTCCGGGTTTGGGGCCTCCACTTTTGTCACCAACCCCTGAATTCCGCCCCCCAGATCGAATGCTTTCCCGATGGCCGCTTCGGTTTCCCTCGCGGCTGCCGCCTGCTGCATGCGCTTTAATTGTTTTTCCAGTTCCTGGCGTTGTTCCAGCAAGGTTTCCACGCGTGTTCCCACCTCACTGGTCTTACAGCCGAGCCGGTTGGCGATGGCATGGATTTGCTTTAATCCGCCCTCCGCCAGCTTGTGGGCGGCCTCGCCGCACACCGCTTCAATCCGGCGGGTTCCGGCGGCAATGGCGCTCTCCGCAGTGATGGCGCACAAGCCGATTTCACCCGTCGCGCCGACGTGTGTCCCGCCGCACAATTCCTTCGAGAAACCTCCGATATCCACGACCCGTACAATTTCACCGTATTTTTCTCCGAATACGGCGATGATATCATCGGGTTTTTCGTCGATTGGGATGTGGTAGGTTTCCACCGGGGCATTTTCGAGGATGCGCTGATTGACCTTTCTTTCGATGGTTTCAAGTTCTTCCGGAGTCAGAGCTTCGAAGTGCGCGAAGTCGAAGCGCAAATAATCCGGGGCCACCAGTGAGCCGGCCTGCCGGATATGGTCGCCGAGGACGGAGCGCAGCGCCCAGTTCAATAAATGCGTGCCGGAGTGGTGGCGCTGTATTTTCCGGCGCCGGTCAATATCAATCGTCACTGTGACCTCGCCCCCGATTGGGTGGGAGCTGTCCACTTCGTGAAAAATGACACCGTCCCGGATCTTCGTATCGACGATTGGAAAAGACTTGTCGCCTGCGGTGAGCGTGCCGGTGTCGCCCAACTGGCCCCCCATCTCGCCGTAAAAAGGAGTTGCGTCGAGCACGACGAGTTGACGGCCGTTGTCCGTCGGCGTTGAGGACTGCACGTTTGCCCTCCAGCCTTGCGCGTTCTCAAGTTCGAAGCCGACGAATTCAGTGGCGGGTACATCGGTTTCGGTCCGCACCGAGATCGTCTCCTTTTTTTGAGCGGCCCGGGCGCGCTCCCGTTGGGCTGCCATATATTCACGGAAGCCCTCCAGATCCACGGTCAGCCCGCGCTCCCGGGCGAGCAGCTGCGTCAAGTCGAGCGGAAAGCCATAGGTGTCGTAAAGTTTAAAGGCTGCATGCCCCTGAATCGTGCCCCCGCTTTCGCTGGATCCCGCTTTTGTTGACGCGATTCGGGCGGCGATCGTTTCAAATTCTTTCAGCCCGCGTTCCAGCGTCTTCTCAAAGTTCGATTCCTCGGCGGCGATCACCTTCCGGATCACGTGGTCCTGTTTTTTCAGTTCCGGGAAGAACGCCCCCATTTTTTCGATAATGACCGGGGCGAGTCGGGCAAAGAAACCGTCGGGAAGCTCGAGTCGTTTACCGAACATGACGGCGCGCCGAAGAATGCGCCGAAGCACATAATTGCGGCCTTCGTTGCCGGGCAGAATGCCGTCTGCTATGGCAAAAGTGAGCGTGCGGCCGTGATCCGCGATCACGCGGAAAGCGCAGTCCTGTTGTTCCGCTTCGCTCATGCGGTTGCGGTCGGCGGGCATGGTGTGGCCGTAGCGGTGGCTGCAGTGTCGGGACAGGTGTTCGAATATTTCCGTGAACAGATCGCTGTCGTAATTGCTCGGAGGGTTTGAGAAATCGGTGAAGCCTTTCGTTGTGGCGAGGATGCCGGCCACACGTTCAAAGCCCATGCCGGTATCGACGTGGCGGGCGGGGAGGTCGGTAAATCCGCCATCCGCATCCGCATTGAACTGGATGAAGACCAAATTCCAGATCTCGATGCACCATGGAGAGTCGGCATTGACCAATTTGCCGCCCGCGTTGCCCTCCGGCGTGAGATCGAGGTGGAGCTCGGAGCAGGGCCCGCAGGGGCCGGTTTCGCCCATCATCCAGAAATTGTCTTCCTTGCCCCCGTAGTGGATGTGGCGTTCCGGATCAAGGCCCTCGCGCTCAAAGATTTTTTTCCAGTGCGCGTAGGCCTCGTCGTCGAAGCCCGCCGGGTCGCCGTCGCCGGGCTGATATACGGTGGCATAGAGCCGTTGCTTCGGGAAGCCCCAGACTTCAGTGAGCAGTTCCCAGGCAAAATCAATGGCTTCGGTCTTGAAATAATCGCCGAAGGACCAGTTGCCCAGCATTTCGAAGAAGGTATGGTGGTAGGTATCGAAGCCGACGTCTTCCAGGTCGTTGTGTTTGCCGCCCGCCCGTATGCATTTCTGGGAGTCGACGGCGCGCGGGTAGGGGGCTTCGCGTTCGCCCAGGAAGTACGGGACAAACTGGTTCATCCCCGCATTGGTGAAGAGCAGGTTCGGCGAAGACGGCAGCAGCGGCGCCGAAGGAACCACAGCGTGCCCCTTGTCCGCGAAATAATCGAGGAAGGACTGGCGAATTTCGTCCGAGTTCATTTTTTCCTCATGAATTGAGTTCTTCAAGGATGGCATCGGCCATCGCCCGTGTGTCGACGGGCTTGAGGCCGAAAGCGATGTCACCTGTCCGCACGCCCGAAGTCACGGCCCGGCGGACCGCGGCTTCAATAGCGGCGGCTGCTTGGGTTTGCCCGAAGCTGAAGCGCAGCATGAGGGCGCCGGAAAGAATCTGTGCGCATGGGTTGGCGATCCCGCGACCGGCGATGTCGGGCGCGGTGCCCCCGGAAGGTTCGTAGAGCCCGTAAGGGTGGCCGGCCCGGTTTTCCCGGGCGCCCAGGCTGGCGGAGGCGAGCATCCCGAGGGAGCCGCAGATGACCCCCATTTCGTCCGATAAAATATCGCCGAACATATTTTCCGTAAGGAGAACGTCGAATTGATTGGGATCACGCGCCAGTTGCATGGCCGCGTTGTCCACGTACATATGGCTGAGTTTTAATTCCGGCGCATGTGCCGCAAAATAATCGCTTACGACCCGGCGCCAGAGGACCGATGTTTCCAGGACGTTGGCTTTGTCAACCGAGCAGACGCGTCCCTCCCGCGAGCGTGCCGCGTCCATCGCGACCCGTGCGATGCGCTCGATTTCGGATGTCCGGTAGACCATGGTATCAATCGCTTCGGACTCCCCGTTTTCCAGCACGGTGGTGGATTTGGGCCGGCCGAAGTAGATGCCGCCGGTCAGTTCCCGAATGCAGACAATGTCAATGCCGTCGGGGATGCGTTCATGCTTGAGCGGCGATGCCTCCGTGAGGTCCGGGTACAGGAGGCCGGGCCTGATGTTGGCATACAGGGAAAAGGCCTGTCGAATGGGAAGGAGCGCGGCGCGCTCCGGTTGTTCTTTCGGGGGCAGCGACTCCCATTTCGGTCCGCCGACGGACCCGAAGAGAATGGCATCCGCGTCTTCGCAGACTGTGCGGGTGGCTTCGGGAAAGGCCGCGCCATGCTTGTCGATGGCGATGCCCCCGATGTCGGCATGGGTGGTTTCCAGCGCGAAATCGAATTTTTCACCGGCCGCCTGGAGCACGCGGAGCGCTTCGTCCATGACTTCCGGACCGATGCCATCACCGGGAAGAACTGCGGATTTAAGTTTTTCCATGGGCGGTTCAGCCCTTGTAGATGCTGAAGAGGGCTTCGGCGATTTTTGAGGGATTCCGGGCGATGGCAACGCCGGCTTCCTCCATGGCGGCGAACTTTGCTTCCGCCGTGCCACCTCCGCTGTTTGATACGATGGCGCCGGCATGCCCCATCCGGCGTCCCTTCGGGGCGGTAGCGCCCGCGATAAATCCAGCGACCGGCTTGTCCACGTGTTCCTTGATGTAGGCGCAGGCGTTTTCCTCCGCGTTGCCGCCGATTTCACCGATCATAATAATGGCATCCGTTTCCGGGTCCTCGTTGAACATGCGGATCGCATCGGTCTGGCTGGTTCCCTGGATGGGATCGCCGCCGATGCCGATACAGGTGCTCTGTCCGTGTCCGCTTTCGGTGAGCTGCCAGACCGCCTCGTAGGTCAGGGTACCCGAGCGCGAGACCACGCCCACGCGTCCGGGCTTATGAATGTAGCCGGGCATGATTCCGATCTTGCACTCGCCGGGCGTGATAATGCCCGGGCAATTGGGGCCGATCAGGCGGGTCCGGGTATTATGGAAATACAAGCGACGGCGTACTTCCGCCATGTCGCGGACCGGGATGCCTTCCGTAATGCACACGACCAGCGGAAGTTCCGCGTGGATGGCTTCCAGAATGGAATCCGCCGCGAATGGGGGGGGCACGAAGATTACGGAGGCGTTGGCGCCGTGTTCCTCGACCGCTTCCGCCACCGTGTTGCAGATGGGCACTTGCCCCTCCCATATTTCACCGCCTTTGCCGGGTGTTACGCCGGCAACCACATTGGTGCCGTACTCAATGCATTGCTGGGTATGGAAGGTCCCGGTTTTGCCGGTTATTCCCTGAACGAGGAGGCGGGTATCTTTATTGACGAGAATACTCATTGGAATGTTGGTTGAAAAAATTTGCCGGATTAAACGGGACGTGTCGTGAGAGGCCGGTCACCCCTGGCTTACCTTCTCCACAATGATTTCAGCCGCTTGGGCGAGGCTGTCCGCAGGCACCAGATTGACATCGCTTTCCTTCAGGATGCGCTTGCCTTCCTCAACGTTGGTGCCCTCGAGCCGAACAACGAGGGGGACGTTGATAGCGACATTCCTGGCGGCCGAGACGATGCCCCGGGCGATGACATCGCACCGCATGATGCCGCCGAATATATTGACGAGTATGCCTTTGACGTTCGGATCGGTCAGAATGATTTTAAACGCGGCCGTGACTTGTTCTTCATTGGCGCCGCCCCCTACATCAAGAAAGTTCGCCGGTTCGCCGCCGCAACTCTTAATAATGTCCATCGTCGCCATGGCGAGCCCCGCCCCGTTGACCATACAGGCGATGTTTCCGTTCAAGGCGATGTAATTCAGATTCTGCTTGGAAGCTTCGACTTCCTTGGGGTCCTCCTCGTTGTAATCCCGTAGCTGCTGGATCTCCGGGTGCTGGAAAATCGCATTGTCGTCAAAACTGACTTTCGCGTCGAGCGCTGAGAGTTCACCGGACGGGGTCTCAATCAGAGGATTGATTTCCACCAGCATGGCGTTTTTTTCCCAATACAGATTGTACAGATTGGTGAGCAGACGGGCGAATTGTTTCACCTGATCCTTGGAAAAGCCGAGCGCGAATGCGACCCTGCGGCACTGAAAGTGGCGGAGCCCCATGGTCGGGGAAATCGCAACCTTGACGATTTTCTCAGGGGTTTTTTCCGCGACTTCTTCAATGTCCACGCCGCCTTCCGTGGAAGCGATGATTACGGACTGCGCGGTTTCCCGGTCGAGAACGATCGCAAGGTAGTATTCGTGCGCGATATCGCAGGCTTCGGTGAAGTAAACGGTCTGCACCTTCCGGCCTTCCGGTCCTGTCTGCGGGGTGATCAAGGTGTTGCCGAGCATGTGGCTTGCCGCTTCAATTGCGGCCTTCCTGCCTTCCACGACTTTTACGCCCCCTTTATAGCCATCGGCAAACGTGCCTTTGCCGCGTCCGCCGGCGTGGATCTGGGCTTTAACAACGATCTTGCCGTTGCCCAAGTGGGAGGTGGCGGTCTCGATTTCCTTGGTGTTCTGCGCGGCAAATCCCCGGGGCGCCGGGATGCCGTATTCCTTGAAAAGTCGCTTGGCTTGAAACTCGTGGATATTCATTAGACTGTTGTTGGCGTTGTAAAAACGAAAGTTTGGTACATGCCAAGAATCCCGCTATCGTGCAAACTCTTTCGCTGAATTTTTTCAAAAGAAAAATTCACACCGCCTTCGAAAACTGGTATCCAGACTTGAATTGCCCGCTGGAGCGAACATATTAGCGGGCCTATGTTGCGATGCTTGATGATAATGGGTGGTCTCGCGCTCTCCGCGCTTTATTCCGCAGCGAGCGCCGAATTGCGTGGCCGTGTGCTGGAAGTTATTCCTGAGGAACAGGTGTTGCGTGTGGAGCTTTCGGTGGTCGAAGAGGCGGATGCCGGCGATTTGAGCGCGGGTGACACGGTGGATTTTCGGGTGAGCGAAAACAATATTGAGATCGGGTATGGGGGCCGGACGATCCGGGGGAAAGCCCGCCTTCAGGATGGCAACCTGCATCTTGACAGGATATTTCCGTTGGATGGCGATGGGGCGAGGGCCTTGAAAGATGTCAACCGCAAGTTGCGCGAGGCCACGGCTACCAAGTCGCGCCGCGAATATGTGCGTGAGGGCGAGTATATTCCGGACTTCGCGCTGATTGATCAGGACGGCCGGTTCGTGCAGGCGCGACAGTTGCAGGGCAAACCCTTCATGCTGAATTTTATTTTCACGCGTTGCGCGATGCCGACGATGTGCCCGGCCTCAACCGAGCGGATGGCGAAAATGCAGGACCAAGCGCGCGAAGCGGGCTTGGATGACTTGCATTTTGTGACGATTACATTCGATCCTGATTTTGATTCCCCCGCGATACTGCGGCAATATGCCGAGGGCTATGACATAGAGCCGGAAAATTACCGGTTGTTGACTTCCGCTTCACCCAAAGTGATAGACGATCTGCTGGAGCAGTTCGGTATTTTAACACGCGAGGAAGACGGCACGATCAACCACACGATGGCCACGCTGCTGGTCGATAAAAACGGGCGTGTGGCCCATCGGAAAGAAGGCTCGCAATGGGAAGTGGAGGCATTTCTCGAGGAAGCGCGTGATTTGTAAAGGCATCCGGGTCCGGCACAGGGATGAAACAAATTAAACCAACAAATGAGTGATAAGAGAACATCCGGTAAAAAGCTCGCAAATCGACTGCCCGTTGCTGTTCGGGTCGTCTTGATCACGCTGGTTTTTGCAGGGGCGTATTTTGGGTTGCGCAACCTGCCCGATACGCAGTGCGGGTTCCTGCACTACGACACCGTCGTCAACGCCGAGGGCGAGGTTGAGTTCTGCGCCACACAGCATGCTTCTTTCCTTGATCTGACCCGGCTGAAATACCCGGTGGAAATGAAAGTGGAACTTTCGGAGGATCCAAAGGCCGGGAAAACCGTTGATGCCACCTTAAAGCTTCGCCGAACGGGGGGCGCTCCGCTTGCGCCGCATGAGCTGGCGGTGACGCATGATGAGAAGATGCATCTCATGATCGTGGATCCCACGTTGGAGGACTACCACCATGTTCATCCGAAACCCGCCGGTTCCGACGGCGACTATCGTTTTTCCTTCACTCCCGAACGCACGGGGCGTTACCGCTTGATGGCGGAAGTCGTGCCGGCGCGCTCGCGTCAACAGGCGGTTGCCACTGAAGAAATCGAAGTGCCCGGCCAGGCGGGCGAACCCGAATTCAATTACAAGGCGAGCGATAATTCCGAGGGTCTGGATTTTGCACTCAACAATGTTCCGGAGCGCATTCGGGCGGGCAGGGATTACCGTTTTGAGTTGCAGGTAAAAACGGAAGCGGGCGCCCCCGCGCAATTGGAAACCATCATGGGGGCGAAGGGCCACATGGTTGCTTTCGATGCGGGACGGCGCGGGTATGCTCATATGCATCCTGAATCCAGTCTTGTGGCGGCTCGGGCGGGATTTGGCAAGTCGGGGCCGGAGCCTGCGGGGAACGCGCGGCCCGCTTTCGTGTTCAATCCGCCGGACCCCGGCTGGTACCGTTTATTTGCACAGGTTCAGGTGGACGGGCGCGAAGTTTTCGCGCATTTCGACCTGCGGGTCGAATGACAAGCGAATCCCGCAGTTTTTGGAAAAGTGACGGCCCGTTTCGCGGCGTCCGCAGCCTCTGGAGCGGATGGGTGCTGTTTTTTTGCATATTCGGCGCACCTGTGCAGGCGCGGGAATTTACCGTGGTGGTCTATAATGTGGAAAATCTGTTTGATGTCGACGGGGTGGCGGTATTCGAAGACTATAGACAAGGCCCAAAGGACAACCCCTTGCGCTATAGTCGGCGGAAGTTATTGACGAAACTGGAAAACACGGTCGCGGTCCTCAAGGAGTTCGGGGATGGGGCAGGGCCGGAGGTGATCCTTTTTCAGGAACTGGAAGCCGATTTCACACCGGACAGTTCCGTGGAAGATTACGACGCTTTTCTGGAAAAATTCCGTTCGACCACGGCGGCTGCGATGTTGACCGATGGCCGGCGTTCGGAATACGAGGGCTTTCCTGCGGAGGCCTGGTTGCTGAAGGCAATGGCAGACCGGGGCATGCGCGGCTATGAAGTGGTGGTAAGCCCAGCCAAGCAAAAGGAACAGCGCATCGCACACACGAACGCCGTATTTTCGAAATTCCCCGTGATTTCCGCCCGGCAACATCCCTTGCGCAAGGCCCGCGACATCCTGGAAGTGGAACTCGACGTGGAGGGCTCGCCCTTGGTGGTCTACAACAACCATTGGAAGTCCGGTGCTTCCAATCCGAACAGCGAACCCATTCGTGTCGCCAATGCACGGGTATTGCGCAAGCTTCTGGAGGAACGTCTCAACAAGGAACCCTTTGCCGATGTGATTGCGGGGGGTGACCTCAACGCCCACTACAACCACGCGAAATTATTTCCCGATATGAAGACGGGGATCAATCATGTACTGGGCTCGCAGGGAAACGAGCGGGCGCTGCAGCGAAAGGACGGGCCCGACCTGTACAACCTGTGGTTTGAATTGCCCCCTGAAGAGCGCTATTCCGAGGTGTGGCGCGGCCGGCGCGGCGCCTTGATGCACCTGCTCCTTACACGCGGCTTGTATGACAAGGGCGGCATCCGGTACATTGACGGCAGTTTTGACAAACTGGTCCTGCCCGGGGTGAATGCGGACGCGCTGGGGCGCCCCTTGCGCTGGACCTTTGCCGGACGAGCAGGCGGCGGGTACTCGGATCACTTCCCGCTGTACGCCCGCTTTACGACAACTGAAGGCGCCCGCGGCGACTTTTTCGAATTGGAGACCCCGAGTGCGGGGAACGACGCGCCGGAAGAGGAGATTCCCCTGACGTATGAGCCGGAGCTCGATCTTGAGTTGAAGGATGGCAGTTTCCTCAATGAGCTCGCGTTCAAGGAGCTCGGTCCGTGGGTGGGACGATTGTTTGTTATTGAGGCTCAGGTAAAGGAAGTCAATCCGCTGCGCCTGATCGTCGAGGGGAAGTCATGGCCTGCTTATGCGCCGCAGGATTCGGTCTACGAACGACTGGTGGAGTTGGCGGGCGAGGGGAAACACGGGCTTGTGGCGCGGGCCGGCATTTGGAAGGGGGACCCTCAACTTGTGATCGAGGGCTTTATGGAGTGAAAACACTTCACCTTGCCAGGAATCTGAAAACTTCTTGAATTGGCGCTTGCGTTTCCCCGGAAATACACCGATGCTGATCCTCGACTATAGTAGATGTTAGTATTCAGAGCGTGAGTAACGATCCGTTGAGTCAGTTTGTATTCATTCAGATGATCCAGTTCGGGGCAGTGTACTCAAAGCGACGAAGCAATGCTATGGTTTCAATGATCAAGAAATAATATGAATACAAAAATGTATGTAGGAAATCTTTCCTACGATGCGACGGACGCCGATATTCGCGAACTTTTCGAAGTGCACGGAACGGTAAGTGATATTTTCATCGTCAAAGATCGGGAGTCGGGCCGCCCACGCGGTTTTGCTTTTGTTTCGATGGAAAGCAAAGAAGAAATGGATGCAGCGATTGAAGCTCTCAACGGAGTCGAATTCATGGGGCGCAGCCTTACCATCAACGAAGCCCGTCCCCGGGAAGAACGTCCGCAAGGCGGACGGAACTTCGGCGGCGGCGGCGGTGGTGGCGGCGGCCGCAACGGTGGTTCGAAGCGCGGTCGGGGCAACGACCGACGCGATTCGTACTAAGCGTTTCTCCTGAACCGTTTTTTTCCAAGCGGAATCCGTGCAAGCGGGTTCCGCTTTTTTTTGGTATTTGCGAATTGCTTTAAAACGGATTTTTTACTCAGACAACCGTGGCAATGAGATTTTTTAGAAGATACGCATTTACCTTTTGGCTTTTGTTTGCCGTGGCTTTGGGGATTGTTTTTCCAGGGCCCGCTTCGGAAGGGGGGCTATTGCGTCCGGAGATTACGACCAAGCTCGGGGTCTGGTTTATATTCCTGTTGCAGGGTCTTTCTCTTTCCGGCGGCGCGCTGTTGTCCGGTTATCGTCCAAAGCGGCTGCACGGGTTTGTGCTGACGTGGAACTACCTGCTGTTTCCGTTCGTCACGGTGCTCCTGATGCTGCCCCTTGCGGTTGTACTGCCTGCAATGTTCTTGCCCGGCTTCTGGTTTCTGTCGATTTTGCCGACCACTATTGCATCGGCGGTGACCTTTGCAACGCTTGCCGGCGGCAATGCTCCAAACGCGATATTCTCGACGGTTCTCTCCAACTTCATTGGCATCTTTCTGGTACCGGTTGCCGCCACGGTCTATCTGGCAGCGGAAGCTTCCATTGAAGTTAATGCCGGTCCCTTGTTTTTGCAGTTGGTTTTGCTGATCCTTGTCCCGCTGGTGATCGGGCAGTTGATTCGGAGGGCGATGCCTCGAAAAGCCGACGTGTTTTCGAAAAAAACAAAGATTGTGAGTCGTGGAATAATTGTCTATATAGTGTACGCGGCTTTTTCCCGGAGCATGGCCTCGGGCTTTCTGGAAAGCCTGGGCGCGGGCTCTTTGTTGACCGTGCTTGTTGGAACGATCTGTCTGTTGGCGGCTGTTAGCGCACTTGTCTGGCTGAGTTCGGGGGTCGTGTTGCCGAGTTATGAACACCGGATAACAGCGTTCTTCTGCGGCAGCCAGAAATCACTTGCGACGGGCCTGCCGTTGGCCACCTCTATCCTGGCGGCGATTCCCGACGGAGCGCTTGATCCGGCAGTCTTGCTGATCCCGTTGTTGTGTTACCACGGGGTACAATTGATGTTTGCCGGTTGGCTGGTTGAGGGTCGGATAGGGGAGGAGGGCTGACTCAAGGCGATTTCACGGTAAATCCGGAGCAGTATGATTGGGCTGAAGCGACATTATGCTCATCGCAGGCCCGCCCTCCCTGTCACGGTCCGCGCTTTGGATAACGAAGAACCGGTTCCGGGCTGGACGTCACGTCAAAACTTATGGATTCCGCGGAGACGCATAGGTAAAAAACCCCGCCATGAAGAACGCCTGGGTCCGAAGCGACAGACTTGAGGCGCATTCATTGTTTTAAACATCTGGCAGGCCCACAGGGATTCGAACCCCGACCAAAGGAACCAGAATCCTTCGTGCTACCATTACACCATGGGCCTACAACGTGCGAAGGTAACAACCCGTGATTCTTCGCGGCGTCAAGAGTTCTTTTCCCGACTTTGTTTTTTCTTGCTTAATTTGCGGTAAAAATTCGGCCCGTGAATCTCCCGCATTTTTTGCCGACGGTGTGCCACCGCGAGCCTGAAAGCTTTCTTTTCTCCGTATTTTCTGATTGAAAAGGAGGTGCACTTTTGAACACCCGGTTCCGGGCGCCAGCTGACGGAGTAGCAATCGTGTTCCCCGCCGTTCGGGTCGACCTTGGTGGTTCGGGACACGCCCAGCTCGCCGGTATTGTTACGGGAGTCCGAAAGCACGATACGTCGCTTTCTCGGGTTTTTGGGTATGGCTTCCAGCTCAGCGCTGAGCTCTTCCTGGTAATCCCGAGCGAGAGACAGTGCTTTGTTTTTACCGCCGCACTTTCGGTCACTGAATAGTTTCGAGTAGGTTTTACCGTTGCGGTAGCCACGGACAAACCATCCATGGGTCGATCCGGAATCAATCCGGCTGATTCCTTTATTGGCTTTTTTTCTTGCCATTTGAATACCTTGGTTGAGTTTTGTTTATGCGTTTATGATGCGGAGTCATTTGCAGACCCTTCGGCAGGGGCGCCGTCACGTGTTTCAATTGTAGGCGACGGCTACTAATTTGCAGGAGGTTACCCCGACAAGTCATCAGTGAATTAAAAAAGTTCCTGAAAATTGGAATAAAAGAAGCGAAAAGACTTATTCAGCGGGCGATGTGATTTAGCGCTGGAGTTAAGCAAAACTCCTTCAAAATTGCAAGCAATTTAATTAAAAATCCGTAAATTAAATTCAATGGCATTTCAAGTGCAGATAAAAATTTGTGGCATAACGCGAGAAGACGACCTCTATCTCGCGTTGGAATGCGGGGCGGATTATCTGGGGTTTATTGTTTACCCCGATTCTCCGCGCGGCTTGACGTTGAAGCGTGCCATAGAGCTGGGGGCTCTTGCGCCGGAGGGAAAACGTGTACTGGTTGATGTCGAACCAACAATGGAGGCGCTGCATGCTTATAATGAAGCAGGATTCGATCGATTTCAGCTTCATGCCAGGACTGAAGTCGACCCGGCGACGCTCGCGGGATGGTCGAAAATCGTAGGACCGGAGCGCTTGTGGCTGGCTCCGCGGCTTGTGCCCGGCGAGCCGTTCCCCGAGCGGGCGCTTGCGTTTGCCAATACGATTTTAGTGGACAGTTATTCCCGGGAAAAGATGGGCGGAACCGGTGTTACGGGAAATTGGGAACGTTTTGCGCAATGGCAGAGGGCTTATCCCTCCGTGGATTGGGTTCTGGCCGGCGGATTGGGGCCGTCAAACGCGTCGGAGGCAGTAACAGCCGGCGAGGCGAAGTGCATCGACGTCAACAGCGGGATCGAAGCAAGTCCGGGTCAAAAGGATCCGGAACGCCTGCGGGAGCTCTTCCGGACGCTTCGTTCTTAGAATTCGATCCATTTTTCAGGAATACGATTCGATTGCACGCATCGAATCTGTCGGAACACCGCGTTAACGACACGTGAACGCATGACATAACTTGCAACTGAATAAAGATAACGGAGGAAAAAAGTGGAATTCAAACTGCACGATCAGACAACTGCGCCGCAAGCATCGAAGCCAATACTGGAACAAACCGAAAAAAACTACGGTTTCGCGCTGAACCTTTTTGGGATTATGGCTGAATCCCCGGCAGCGCTCTCCGCGTATGTCCAGGTAAACGGGATCCTGGAAGAACATGCCGCTCTGGATGCAAAAGAGCGGCAGATCGTGATGCTCGCGGTCAGCGAAGCGAATGCGTGTGATTACTGCATGGCGGCACACAGCAAAGTAGCCGAGATGAGCGGTGTTGAGGAAGCCGCCATTCAGGCGCTTCGTGAAGGCCGTGAACCGGATGATGAAAAAATGAAGGCGCTCGTGCGTTTTGCAAAGTCCACTCTAGAGCATCGCGGCTGGGCGCCGGAGGCGGACCAGCGGGCTTTTTTCGATGCCGGGTATACAAACCGGCATGTGTTGGATGTTATTACGATCCTCGCACTGAAAACACTCAGCAATTACACGAATCATCTGGCGCAAACACCGCTCGATGAGCCATTCAAGGCCTACAAGTGGTCAAAGAGATAAGCAGAGAGGCGCAATTTATGAAAGAAACCGCAAACGCTTCTCCGCTCTTCCAGCCCGATACGTCGGCGAACCGCGAACTTCGGGCCAACGTGGCGCCTGAGGAATGGAAAAACCCGACGCCGGAAGGCCGTTATAATCTGGTCGTGGTGGGAGCCGGCAGCGGGGGGCTTGTCGCAGCCGCAGGCGCAGCCGGACTTGGCGCGCGCGTTGCTCTCGTCGAAAAACATGCCCTTGGCGGGGACTGCCTGAACGTTGGCTGTGTTCCATCGAAGTCGCTCCTTGCTTCCGCCAAGCGCGCGGCGACCTGCCGGCGGGCGGGTGACTACGGCGTGTCGGTCGATGGGGATGTGAATGTGGACTTTTCCGCCGTGATGGAGCGGATGCGTGAATTGCGCGCAGGCATAGGCCCCAACGATTCCGCACAGAGGTTCAAGGATCTGGGCGTGGACGTTTTTTTGGGCGAAGGACGTTTCAAAGACAAGGAAACGCTCGAGGTCGATGGCGCCGAACTCAAATTTGCAAAAGCGGTGCTTGCCACGGGCGCGCGTGCAATTGTATTGCCGATCCCAGGTTTGGCGGAGTCGGGGGCGTTGACAAATGAGACGCTCTTTTCCCTGACCGGGTTGCCCAAACGTCTGGCTGTTATTGGGGCCGGGCCCATTGGTTGCGAAATGGCCCAGGCTTTTGCCCGTTTCGGGAGTGAAGTAACTCTTTTTGAAGCGGAATGCAAAGTTTTGCAGCGTGAGGACGAGGATGCAGCGCGGGTTGTCGAGTCGTCGCTCAAACGGGATGGGGTCAATATCGTTTGCGAAGCCAAGCTGGGCAAAGTGGAGGAAGCCGACGGGGTGAAAACGATCCATTTTGAACACGGGGGTGAGAACAAGCAACAAAGCTTTGAACATATATTGGTCGGGGTCGGTCGCGCGCCCAATGTCGAGGGGATCGGCCTCGAAAACATCGGAGTCGAATTCGACAAACGTTCGGGAGTCAAAGTTGACGCCACTCTGCGTACGACCAATCCGCGGGTATATGCTGTGGGGGATGTTGCCATGCCCTATAAATTCACCCATATGGCCGGGGCAACCGCCCGGCTTGTCATCCAGAATGCGCTTTTTATGGGACGGAAGAAATATACGGATCTGACCGTCCCCTGGTGTACGTATACGCAGCCGGAACTGGCCCATGTGGGCCTGAATCAAAAAGAAGCCAGGGAAAAATACGGCGATGCCGCAAAGACCTTCGTTCAGCAATTCGAGGAAATGGACCGCTCGATTCTCGAAGGGGAAAAGGAGGGCTTTGTTAAAGTTCATGCAGTCAAGGGGCGGATCGTGGGCGCAACGATTGTAGGCGAACACGCCGGAGACTTGCTTTCGGAAATCACCGTTGCCATACAATCAGGCATGAAGCTCGGTTCGCTCAGTGCGGTCATCCACCCCTATCCCACGATTGCCGAGGCCATCCAACGTGTCGGGGACGCCTACAACCGCAGCCGGTTCACACCCTTTCTGCGGAAATTGTTTGCAAAATGGTTGTCCTGGCGCCGCTAGCAGCCTGTCGGCTGCAGGCGATCGAAAGCTACGCCGCGTTCATTGGGATCGGTTTCGAGCAAATGTTGATTATTCCGGGCTTTGTCGCGGGACATTTTCGTACTTGGACTTACGGGTTGGTCCTTGCACTGCATGCGCTATCGACTTTTTCGTCTTGGAAGCAATATCTTGGGTCATTCGGGTCATTTGAGAAATTGCTCTTTTTCGCAGCCTGGCCTATGCTTGCCGCCTGCATTGTGCTACATTCCGCAGTTGAACCACTGATGGACACTGATCCCGCTCAGCGCATGTGCGTCAACCTAATCATATAATTGGAATGTAACAACCACTGATGAACACAGATGGACACTGATATAACAACCGCTTTTTTGATAAGGACTCACAGTTCCGCATAGCCGGCTGTAACAGGTTTTCCGAAAATTTAAATGTTAAAAGCTACTAGCGGTGTCGGTTCTGCGATGGGGGTTCTGAACGCCTGAACGAGCTCGGGCATTATCCTTAAATTTAAACGCCCAATGTTTGAGTGGGAAATAGTGATTCAGTGAATAAAATCAGTGTCCATCTGTGTCCATCAGTGGTTAAAAAATGCCGCCCCGGACAGTGGCTGCTGCCCCCGACACGCTTTGCGCGTTCTCCTCCGGCGGACTGTAAGCATCTCTGCCGTCTGCGGTGATGTAGTGCCTTCAGCGCTTAGGTTGACGCGCATGCGCTTAGCGGGATCAGTGTCCACCAGTCCTTGTACTAATCTTTTTAGGATTAATCAGCAATCTTCCCATACCAGAGTCTATTCAATTTCGAGATCACAATCATGGAACGAGAGATAACGGGGTATCTTTTCAGGGTGATTCAAGGATCGAAAGTATAGCGTGGTAAACACCCTGTACGACTTGGGTCATGCGTATGTAGTCAAGGCGACTCCAAGTATCGTCCTCCGTGTGATAAGCCTTATTGCGGTAGAAGGCGGTGTCAGTGATCATGACGGCGTTATACCCAAAATCCCAGTAATTCCGATGGTCGGAAAAGTCGATGCCGGGAACGTTTGTCGGGGCGTTCACGGAAAATGCGGGTAGAGCGGATCCACGTTGCATGGCTCGTTTAACTGTTTTGGTAAAGGGCCGCTGTTGAAGTTTGCCGACGATGCCAATAAAGTTGCCGGTGTTGGGGTAGAATAATTTGAAGAGGCGAGCGGGGTAGTCTTGTGAGCCGGGTTCATCGGAAAAATAACCGATCATTTCAAGGATGATGACACCTGCCACATCGAGCGAGTGGTCGCTTATGTGATTGGCGTGGTGATAGCTACCCATGTGTTTTGTGCCAAAGAAGGGAGGTTCTTCCAGCGCGTAAGCAACGAGCTCGACTTCGCCGGCCGGTTCGGTCTGACCCAGCAGGTAGGCCAATTCGATCAGCCCGGCTACGCCGCTGGCATTGTCGTCAGCTCCGGGTGAGTTGTTATAAGCGTCGTAATGCGCTCCAACGATGAGAAGGGAGTCGCCGGCGGGGCCGAAACGCGCTCGTATATTGCGGTATCGTTTGCCCGAAACTTCAAAATATTGCGAACTCACTTCCCCGCCGGCGCTTTCGAAGTGCTCAGCTATATATGTGGCGGCGGCCTCCAGATTTTTGGTGTGGCGAAAAGAGCGCGGCGTGAAGGTTTCGGAGAGGGTGCGAACATGTGCCTTGAGGCGATCGGGAAGCTCAGCGGAAACGGTTTGTTCCGAAGTATTGTTCTTGAAGGGCAGGGAAGGTTGGGCGATGGCAATCCAACCGATGAGAATAAGAATCACGATCGCCAGAGCAACTCGTCGCGCCGACCGGAGAATTTGTTTCAGGGCCGATTCTTTCGAATCGGATTTTTTGAAGAAATACATGGGTGGATGTTTTTGCTGTGTCCTTTTGAATGCGGTGGATAAAAAATCTATTAAACTGCTACAAGATTATTTATCGGGTTCTTGTTTATCGGGGCGGGACGCCCTGCCTTCGATAAAGATAAAGCCCTCGTTCGCGCCGTTCAGGACCG
>JBKGYB010000010.1:0-21663 GCA_046546295.1 Opitutales bacterium
GCCGCCGACGACGATCCAAATACACGTAGAGCAGGTCATTCTGGTCGAATTGAACTTCAAGCCAAGTGCCTCGATCCGGAATGATCCGGTACGCGTGCAGCACTTTTCCGCTTGTATGGACGCTCTCCTCGTAGGCGATGCCCGGCGAGCGGTGCAGCTGGCTCACAATCACACGCTCCGCCCCGTTAATGATAAAGGAGCCCCGTTGCGTGATAATGGGCAGCTCGCCCATGTAAATCTCTTCGTCTTTGATATTGTCTTCTTCGCGGAGGCGGAGCTTGACATACAATGAAGCGGAATATGTGGCGCCTTCGTGGATTGCGTCGTTTTCAGTCTGCGTGGGCGAGCTCACGCTGTAGCTGACATATTCCAGATTACAGCGGCCGTCATAGCTCTCGATGGGAAAGACTTCGGAAAAAACGGCCTCCAAGCCCATGGGCTTGCGTTCTCCCGGCCCTTTTTCCAACTGGAGAAATTCCGCGAAAGAATCGATCTGATTTTCAATCAGGTTGGGCGGCTGAATGACTTCCTTGAGTTGCCCGAAGTTAATGCGCTTTGACATGGATTGTGTCCCGGATGACGGTTAAAAATTAACGAATTGTTGGATTTGTGCGCCGGTCCGCGACCGGCTTAAATATGCAAACAGCTTGACGCGTCCCACCCCGGAAAGGGTGGGCGCGCCCGACTGTAAAATTTGCAAGTTGCTGAATATGAACGTGTTTCGATGTTTTATTTCAATTCAACTTTGCCGCCTGCTTCCTCAAGCTTCTTCTTGATCTCTGCGGATTCGTCCTTGCTCGCCTCTTCCTTGACGGGCTTCGGCGCACCTTCAACCAGTTCCTTCGCCTCTTTCAAGCCGAGACCGGTAATGGCGCGCACTTCTTTAATGACGGCAATTTTGTTTGAACCGGCGTCCGTGAGAATGACGTCGAACTCATCCTTTTCTTCGGCCGGCTCGGCTCCGCCACCTTCGCCGGCGGATGCTCCACCCCCGGCAACCGCAACGGGCGCCGCGGCGCTGACGCCCCATTTTTCCTCGAGTTCTTTAACGAGACCCGCGACTTCAAGCACGCTCTGGTTGCTCAGCCACTCGACCACTTGTTCTTTTGTGATATCTGCCATTGTCTTATTTCCTTTCAATTGATTAGCGCCCCGATTGCGGGACATTTAAGAGGTTTTCCTCCTAACCGGATTATTGTGTTGGGTTTGTGGCGGCATTCCGGAAAAGGAATAACCGCCAAAAGTTGAATTCGTTGAATTGTTATCGGGCCCGGCGCGTTTATTCCTCGCCGCCTTCTTTGCGCACTTTGGCCTGCAGGACGTTTACCATATCCTGAGGAACCGCATTCAGCAGGCGAACCATGCTTGTTGCCGGCTGGTTGAGGAGCCCGAGCAATTGCCCGCGCAGCGCATCGAGCCCCGGCAGATCCGCCAGCCACTTAATCTCTTCACTGGTAAGAGTCCGTTCGTTGAGCACGCCGGCTTTGACCTCGACCTTCTCCTTCTTCTTGAAGAAGGCATCCAGCGCCTTGGCCACCCCGCTCGGATTATCGCCGCCGACAACAATTGCAGTCGGACCTGTCAAATGTTCGCTCAGATCGGGCAAAGCTTTTGCTTCAGCCGCACGGCTCAGAGCGGTATTTTTGACAACATGGAACTCCGCGTTGTGCTCCGCGAGGGAAGCGCGCAATTCAGCCGTCTCATCCACAGTGATCCGCTCATAATTGGCGAGGTAGACATAGGCCGATTTATCGAGGTGTTCTCCCACCTCTTCGACGAGATATTTCTTTTCCGGTCTCATGACGTTTGCGGTTTACTTGGATTTGCTGCTGTGCGAGGGGAGTTCGAGATGAATCCCCGGGCTCATTGTCGCGCTGAGTGTCAGGCGCTTGATGAATTTACCGGATACGGCTTCCGGACGAGCCTGCTCCAGTGCGTGGACGGCGGCTTCGGTGTTCTCAACGATCTGCTCCGGCGCAAAGGAACGCTTGCCGACGATAATGGCGACGTTCGCCGTCTTGTCCATTTTAAATTCCACCCGTCCGGCCTTTACCTGACTGATGCCCTCCGCGACATCATCCGTAACAGTGCCTGACTTCGGATTCGGCATAAGACCGCGCGGCCCGAGCACACGGGCGATTTTACGGACGCTCTTCATCGCGCCTGAAGTCGCGATGGCAACATCGAAATCGGTCCATCCTTCGGAAACTTTTTCGATAAGGTCATCCAGACCGGCTTCATCGGCGCCTGCGGCGAGCGCCGCTTCAGGTTCTTCCGTAAAGACAACGACCCGGACGGTTTTACCGCTTCCATGCGGCAGCTGAAGGGTGCCCCGCACCATCTGGTCGGTCTTCCGGGGGTCTACGGCAAGGTGCGCGTACAGCTCAACCGATTCGTCAAAATTGGGTTTCGGAAACTTGCCTAATAGCCCGGCCGCTTCCGCAAGCGGATAAGCCTTCGTCAGATCGACCATTTCGACCGCGCTGCGATAGCGTTTGCTTCCTTTGATTTGCTGGGTTGCCATGATTCTTCCTGGTTCGATTCGGTTATATTTTTCGTTTAGTCCACAACATCAATGCCGATGGACCGGGCCGTGCCCGCAATGATGCGGAAGGCGGCTTCTTCATCTTTCGCGTTCAGATCGGCCTTTTTTGTTTCCACGATCTCAAGCACCTGCTTGCGGGTCACTTGCCCGACTTTATCACGATTTGGAACAGCTGAGCCTTTTGCGATACCGGCGGCTTGCTTCAACAAAATCGGAGCCGGCGGGGATTTCAAGATAAAACTGAACGAGCGGTCCGCATACACCGTAATGACCGTGGGCAGGATCGTGCCTGCCTGATCCTTCGTCCGGGCATTGAATTCCTTGCAGAACCCCATGATGTTCACGCCCTTCGCGCCGAGCGCGGGGCCGACGGGGGGCGCCGGATTCGCCGAACCGGCGGGCAATTGCAAACGGATTTCTCCAATAACTTTTTTAGACATGATGTACCTTAACTTTCTTCGGTTCTCTGGACCTGCCAGTATTCAAGTTCCACAGGCGTATAACGCCCGAAAATGGACACGGAGACTTTCAACTTGCCTTTATCCGGGTCAATGTCCTCGATCTTGCCAACAAGATTCATAAAGGGGCCGTCGCTGACTTTCACCATCTCCCCGATCTCGTATTCGATCTTCGGTTTCTCCTTGCCTTCCGATTCCCGCACCTGGGTGAGAATTCGATCCATCTCGCTTTTCTTCAGGGGGCTGGGCCGGTCCCCCCCGACAAAATTGATCACGCCCTGGGCTTCCCGGACGAAATACCATGGCTTCTGGAGCAGCTGGCCGTCTTCGTCATAGAGACGCATTTTGACAAAAATATACCCCGGATAAAATTTCCTTGTTCGCGTCGCCTTCTTCCCCCCCTTGACCTCGGTCACTTTCTCGGTCGGCATCAGCACCTCGTGGATATAATCCCCCATCTCCTCGATCTCAATGAATTTGTCGAGGTACTTCTTCGCCTTCTGCTCCTGGTTGGAGAGGGTTTGAACGGCGTACCAGTTTGGTTCGGAAACTTTGGAGGAATTCGCCATGGTTACGTTTGAATCTTGCATCTATTGGAGGCGTACGGCTCGAAGGCTCAGAGAAAAAGAAAGGGGCTCCCCGTCAACGTACCCATGAGGTCAGTAATTCCACTCCGTTCATCAGGGAAAAATCCGTCAAAGCAATGAACGAGCCGAGAATCACGGTGGCCACCAGAACGACGATCGTGGAGTCACGCAGTTCGGTCTTGGTCGGCCAGGACGCCTTTTTCAGTTCGACCATCATCTCCCGGTAAAAGAGACGGACGCTTCGGAATGGATTTTTCATATAATCAGAGGATTTGGCAGGAGAGGAGGGACTCGAACCCCCAACTTACGGTTTTGGAGACCGTTGCTCTACCAATTGAACTACTCTCCTGCAAAATAAGGCGTGAATGCTTTTCTTTTTAATAAACAGTTAAGCCGAGGACTTCGTTCAAAGCCCTCGGCAAAACCGGTGGAGAAAATCCGGCTCGGGTTACTTGACGATTTCGACAATACGCCCGGCGCCAATGGTTCGTCCTCCTTCGCGCATGGCGAACCGTTGACCGGCTTCCATCGCAGTGAGTTTGCTAAGCTTGATATCAACTGTAAGGTTGTCGCCCGGCATGACCATTTCCACCCCTTCGGGCAAATGCACAACACCGGTAACATCGGCTGTGCCGAAGAAGAACTGCGGCCGATAACCGTCGAAGAACGGCGTGTGGCGCCCGCCCTCCTCCTTGCTCAAAACATACACTTCGGCTTTTGCTTCCGTGTGCGGCGTAATGGTTTTGGGCTTCGCAATAACCTGACCGCGTTCGATGCCGTCTTTCTCAATGCCGCGCAGGAGAAGCCCGACGTTGTCGCCCGCCATTCCCTGATCCAATTGCTTGCGGAACATTTCGACGCCGGTGACGGTGGTTTTCTGAGTGTCGCGCATGCCGACGATTTCAACTTCTTCGCCGACCTTGACGACGCCGCGGTCAATACCGCCCGTGGCAACCGTCCCGCGTCCGGTGATCGAGAACACGTCTTCGACCTGCATGAGGAAGGGCTTATCCATCTCGCGGGCAGGCTCGGGAATATCCTTGTCGATCGCATCCATCAACTGGCCGACCGCTTCGACGCCGGAAGCTTCGCCTTCGAGCGCCGCCGTCGCGGAACCGCGAATAATCGAAACATCATCGCCCGGATAATCATATTTGGAAAGCAGGTCGCGCACTTCCATTTCCACAAGCTCAAGCAACTCGGGGTCGTCAAGCAGGTCCACCTTGTTCAGCCAGACCACAATGCTCGGCACGCCGACCTGACGAGCCAGAAGAATGTGCTCCCGGGTCTGCGGCATCGGACCATCGGCGGCGGAAACCACAAGAATCGCGCCATCCATTTGAGCGGCGCCCGTGATCATGTTCTTAACGAAGTCCGCGTGGCCCGGGCAGTCCACGTGCGCGTAGTGCCGGTTGTCGGTCTCGTATTCCACGTGCGCAACGGCGATTGTCAGCGTCTTGGTCGCATCACGAACCGTGCCGCCCTTGGCAATGTCGGCATAGGACTTGAACTGAGCAAGCCCCTTGTCGGCCTGTACCTTCAGGATTGCAGCAGTTGTTGTTGTTTTGCCGTGGTCAATGTGACCGATCGTACCGACATTCACGTGCGGTTTTGTTCTTTCGAATGTTTCCTTAGCCATGGTTGGATGTTATTTTAGTGTTGAGATTGTTTGTTGATATGAAGAAGTGGAGCCCTCGAGCGGGATTGAACCGCCGACCTCATCCTTACCAAGGATGCGCTCTACCACTGAGCTACAAGGGCACACTGGAAAAGAATATGAAAGCCGACCTTCAACGCGCTTACTGATTGAAAACGGAAGATCAAGAAAGTGATAAGCGCCATCCCCCGCGTCAACACCTAATTTTTAAATTTTTGCCGACTTTTTCGTTTTTTCCGGATTTTTTGCGTGCCGCCACCCAAAACCACCCAAAAAAAGGCTTGCGGAAAAGAAAACAGCGGCAGCAAGTAAAATGATCCCCGGCCCGGCGGGAAGGTCGAATTGAAAGCCCAGAACAAGCCCGCCTGTTATGAAAATCGCGTTCAACGCGATCGCAAGCAGCAGCATCGGCCACAGCCGTCCTCCCCACATGGCCGCGATCGCGGGAGGGAGAGTCAACAGCGCGACGACAAGAACGACGCCGACCAGCCGCACAAGAATTACCACCGTGAGCGCCGTCATGAGGAGCAGAAGCAGATAAAAGGCCTGCGAAGGGACGCCGCGGACGGATGCAAATTCGGCATCAAAACAAACCGCGACGATTTGGCGGTGCCAAAGTAAAAGAATCCCTGCGATCACCCCCCCTGCGGCGCCTGCCAGCCAAAGATCCGCCGCGCCCACGAGCAAAATATCCCCAAACAAATAAGCCATTGGATCGACGTAGCCGGGCGTCTTTGAGATGAAGATGAGGCCGACCGCCATACCCGTCACCCAGATCGCCCCGATCACCGCATCTTCGCGCTGCTCAGCGCGAATCGCTACCCAGCCGATCAAGCACGCGGACAGGACAGCGGCCAGAATCGTGCCCAACATGGGGCTCATCCACGTCCACTCCCAGACCTCGCGGGCATAGAGCGCAAAGCCCACCCCGCCGAGCACCGAGTGCGCGATCGCCGCCGCGAGATATGTTATGCGGCGGGCCACGACAAAGGCGCCGACCGCCCCGAGCGGGATGCTCCCCACCAGCCCGAGAAGCACGGCATAGCGCAGAAAAGCCATATCCGGATCGGCGAGCGCCTTGAAGAACTCAAGCATGGCGATGCCCTCCATGGCTGTCCAGATGTTCGCGGTCGTGCATGACAGCCCGCAGCCCCCCTCCGTAGAGAGACTCCAAATGTTCGCGAGTCAGCTCCGCCGTAGGATGCAGGCGCACGCTACGGTTTACACAGATAACTTTCGGCACGGAACGTGAAACGAAGGCAAGGTCGTGAGAAACCGTGACCATAGTCAGTCCGCCACGCAAGGAGCGCAAAGTGTTCGTCAACCTTTCCTCGGCAGCTGCATCAACGTGTGCGGTCGGCTCGTCAAGGAGCAGGACTTCCGGGTCGCCAACCAGGGCGCGGGCAATCAAGGCCGCCTGCTTCTGCCCGCCGGACAGGCTTGCAAACCGTGCCTGCGCCTTGTTCTCAAGGCCCACGAGCTCCAGGGATTCGCCCGCTCGTTCCCTTTCCTTGCGTGAACGGAATCCGGGCGCCATGCCACGCAGCGCGCCCATCAGCACGACATCCATGACGGAAACCGGGAACAGGGGGTCCACATTGATTTGTTGCGGCACATAACCGACCCGTTGGCGCGTTTCTTTCGGCGGACCGCCCAGAAGACGAACGCTTCCTGTTTCGGGCAGCAGGAGCCCGAGCATCAATTTAAGCAAAGTCGACTTGCCGCCTCCGTTCGGGCCGATCACACACACGGATTCACCGGGAAAAATATCGAAGTCGGCGTCCTCCAGCACGAGCGATGCGTCATAGCGGAAGGAGACCCCTTCAAAACACACCGCTACTTCAGGCGCTCCCGATCGATCCGCGCGGGCTGCCGTTGCGGCCCACGCGCTTCCGCTCAGCTTGCTCCCATGCCTCGTCATCGCGCGAAGCTCCTGGCGCACAGCTCTGCAAGCCGCCGCATGTTGTTCATATAATCTTCTGCGAGCGGGTCGATTTCGACCACCTGGACATCCAGCGCCCGCGCAAGAATATTCGCGCTGCCGCGTCCGAATTCAGGCTGGGTGAACACCAGGCCGACCCCGGCCTCACGCGCCTCTTTGATCATTTCCGCTATGCGCCGTCCCGACGGCTTTGTGCCGCTGTGTTCAATTGTAAATTGTTTCAAGCCATAGCGTTCTGCAAAATGTCCGAGCGCGGGATGGTTGATGTAGAAGGCCCGTCCTGAAAATGGACTCAGTTGCTCTTGCAACTCGGCATGCAACACCTCCAAATCAGCTGTCAGATCCGACGCATTCCTCCGGAACATCGCCGCCTTCTCCGGCTGCGCCTCACTCAAGGCTTCCGCGATCACTTCCGTATAAGCAATCATCTTCACCGGATCCATCCAGAGATGAGGGTCCGTCTCACCGTGCCCATGAGCGTGGTCGTGCCCTTGGTCCTCTTCCTCCCCCCCGTCCTCCTCACCCGCTTCAGGGACGTGATCAACTTCAGCGGATTCGTGTGTCGTTTGCCCAAAGCGGACAATCCGGAGCCCTGGCATATTTCGCCCGTCCGTCCGGAAAAACGCCTTTTCCACGGGAAGGCCGATCGCAAAATAAAGATCGGCTTTTGCCAGTGCCCGCATCCTGGAAGCACTCGGGGAATAAGTCGCCGGACTTTCACCAGGCCGCACCAGCGCGCGGACCTTCACCGCATCACCCCCGACGCGTTCGACAAAAAATTTCTGCGGGGGCGCCGTCACCCAGACATCCAAAGCGGCAAACAGCTCGCCCCCCGGCACAAGCAATGCAAGTAGCGCACCCCATGCGGATATGGTTTTCATTTTCATATGGATCCCTCCCTTTTCATGTCTTTCAACTCATCCTAAATGGCACTGCCTTTCAAGGTCTCTCGTCAAAATCGCACCTCGCCGTAAGTGACATCTGCCAATCGCAATCGCAATCGAAATCGCCCGCTTCGCCGAGTTTCGCGCTTTCGGGGCCACTCAGGGGGTGAAACGCACAATGCGGAAAGAGCCGTTCCATTCCCACCTTCCCGCGTTCACGGCATTACAACTCGACGCAGGAACAGGGTCCGGTGGGCCGGGCATGCTCCGTGCCGCCCTATTGCGGCGCGGTGAGCGGAAGTCCCATAGCCCTTGTGCCGCGCAAAATCATAGAACGGGTAGCTCTCCGCCAAGCGCTGCATCCACCGATCCCGCGTCACCTTGGCCGCGATGCTTGCCATCGCAACCGCAAGCGACAACCCGTCCCCTCCAACCAAGCCCTCGTGCCGATAGGGGAAAGGCTTCAACGGACGTCCGTCGACAAGCAAAGACACGGGCTCCGGGGCAAACAGGGGGCCTTCCGGACCTGCGAGCGGCAAGCCCCAGCCCGATGCCCTTCCGGCAAGCGCTTCAACGGCCCTCCTCATAGCGAGTCGTGTCGCCCCAAGGATATTGTATGTTTCAATCTCCTCCACCGATGCAGAGGCCACCTCGAAATCCAGCAGCCCCTTGTCCCGGAGCCCGTCCATCGCGGTGAATTGCGCCTCCCGGGCGGCTACGCCGATACGCTTCGAGTCGTCCACGCTTTCGCTGAGCCGCAGAGCATCCGGGGAATCAAAAAACTTCCGATCCAACACGCAGCTCCCGGCAACGACCGGCCCCGCAAGCGCGCCGCGCCCGGCCTCATCGATTCCGATCAAGCGCTCGCCATCCGAAAGCCGCTCCCTGTCATGCCGTTGCAGCGCGTTCATCCTGAAAAGATTGATGATGGTTCGACTTTCACCTGCTTGATCCGGCGCTTGACCGGCAAGAGCCCCCCACTCCGCCGGGGCGGAGCGGGGACCTGCGCCCCGGCGGGACCACACTGCGGAGTGGCACAGGCGACCGCTCTCCCCTGATGGATCCCTAACATGAGAAAGGCGAACCCCCTCGCGAGTCGCGAAAGCTCAGCCCTCCTCGATATCGTATTTTTTCTCGGCAATATGGATGTAAAAGTCCGGATCATCCTGACGATAAGTCTCCTGAAAGTCGCCGTAACAAGTTACTTTCTGAAACCCGACCTCGTGCATCAGACGATCCACATAATCCTTGCGCAGAGGGAACATGTTCAAGTTGAACACCGATTTATCCGGAAATTCGTAGCGGAACCGCGCCAGTCCTTCGTCCACGTGCTCCGGCTCCGCCTTCACCTCATCGCCGCAGTAATAGTAGGTGTGCTTGGTGGAAAAGCCTTCGTCGAGGATCTTGTCATAGTTCCTGTGGTCCAGAATCAGAATGCCGTCGTGACGCAGGGCGGCGTAGAACTCTGCCAGCGTCTTCCGGCGGTCCCGCTCGTTGAAGAGGTGCGTAAACGAATTGCCGAGACAAATAATGGCGTCGTATTTATTGTGCACGCTCCGGTTCAGCCAACGCCAGTCGGCGTGGATCGTCTGTAGAATAAGGCCGCGCTTTCTTCCGTTTTCGAAGGCGCGCGCCAGCATTTCCGGACTTCCGTCCGAAGTATCCACATCAAATCCTTCCTCCATCAAGCGAACCGAGTGAAACCCTGTTCCGGCCGCAACATCGAGAATACGGGTCTTCCCCCGTTTCTTGAGCTCATCGATAAAAAATGATCCCTCCGAGGTAGCGCGGCCATCCCAGTCGATCAAATCGTCCCACTTGTCGACGAATGAATCCACGTATTCCGTTTTGTATTTGTCCGTTTCGCGAACGGCTGTCGGGTCGTTTCCGTAGTCTTGTTTCATAATACTTGTTTTTTCGCTGTTTTTGAGCTTCGCTTTATTCCTGCTTTTCCCCGCCGCCTTCTTCAGGAGCAGGCGAAAAGCAGAAATGCCTCCCACCCGCCTGCCTGCGAGGCGATCCCGGGTATCTTTGTTCAGGAACGCTCGATAATTCCGACGGGTGTTCTATGCAATCTGCTTATCCAGCAGACAAGCCCCTCTTAAAGCACAAGCACTCCATAAGCGCAAGGCATTATTTATTTTTCTTTTGGCGCAATAATTTGCGGACCTTGTTCCGCTGGTCTTCACGGACGATATAGCCGACGCAGTTTTTGGAGCCGCATTCACAGGGGTGATCCATAAAATGCTCCATATCATACCCGTAGTCGTAGGTCAGTTCTTCCCCCTCCCGGATATCGCGGCAGGCGACGATCCAGATCTCTCCGTCGTAATTCACCGCCTCGCAATTTCCATCACAGGAATGATTGATGTAGCGGGCGGGATTGCGTCCGCGACGGCCATCCAGATCCCACTTCTCATCCAGTTCAAAGATATAGACCAATCCGGCGCCGGACTTGCGGGCTTTCTCCTCCCATTCCAAGGCCCTTCGGTTGGATTCTTCCTTGTCGATTTTCTCGCCGACATAT
This sequence comes from Opitutales bacterium, assembly GCA_046546295.1. Taxonomy (GTDB): domain Bacteria; phylum Verrucomicrobiota; class Verrucomicrobiia; order Opitutales; family Coraliomargaritaceae; genus JBKGYB01. The sequence continues at coordinate 10,601 of JBKGYB010000010.1, forward strand.
TGGATGACGTCGGTTCCTTTTGGAATATCACAAGTGGCAAAGAGACCACGTTTATGAATGGGCGAGCGGGCGACTTTACAGAGACGTTTGCGTGGCATAAATAAATTTTCCTCGAAATGAAGATCCAACATTCGAACAGACCGGTGTCTGTGCAAACGATAAATCACTCGCTTTTCAATTCCCGGCTCATCAGGCCCTCAAGAGCCGACCGGGGATCGAGTTTTTCGTAAAGGATGGCATGCACGTGCGAAAGGATCGGGGCCTCGACACTTTTTTCCCGGCAAAGCGCGTGCATACAGTGCGTGGCGCGATAGCCCTCCACGACGGTCTTTTGACCGGCGAGTATCGTTTCCGGGCACTCGCCCCGCCCGATGCGTTCGCCAAAGCCGCGGTTGCGGCTCCACCTCCCGGAACAGGTGGCGACCAGATCGCCGAATCCGCTCAAACCGTAGAAAGTCGACGGCTCGCCCCCAAGCGTGACACCCAGCCGAACAAGTTCGTTCAGGCTGCGTGTGAGCAGGGCGGCCTTGGCATTATCCCCGAGCTCAAGCCCTTCACACAGTCCGGCTGCTATCGCATAAATATTTTTCAAGGTTCCCCCGAGTTCCGTGCCTTTGACATCACCCGATCGATATGCCCGGAAGGTCCGGCTGCTAAGCGCCTCCTGGTAGTGGCGGGCTTCCTTGAATCCGGGGTCCACTGCAAAGACGGCGGCGGTGGGACGGCTTGAAGCGACTTCCCCGGCGAAAGTCGGGCCGGATAGAACCCCGCAGGCAACTTCCGGGAAAACCTCGCGCACGATTTCCGAAGGCGTCTTAAAGCTCTCGAAATCCAGCCCCTTGCACATGACAACAAAGAGCTTGAGCCGCCATGCGGCATCGAAATGCCCGCGCAACTCATGGAGCAGGGTTCGAAGCGCATGCGAAGGACAAGCGAGACAGACCACTTCGGTTTCCATCAGCACCGGCGCCAACTCGCATCCGATTTGTATGCTCGGAGGCAAAGGGTAGCCGGGCAGATAGCTCTTGTTTTCGCGCCCCGAGGCAATATCCAGGGCCTGCTCCATCCGCCGCGGCACAAGGGTTACCGCATGCCCGCAACGATCAAGATGCAGGGCGAACGCGGTGCCCCATGCGCCGGCTCCTTGAATCGTGCAATTCATTCGGGGAACTTCCGGTTGCGAACTTCATCGGCGTAGGTGGCAAAGGCATCCCGCGCTTGCTCGCCGAGTTTGGCATACTGCTTGACGAACGATGGCACGGACCCGGCGTCAAAGCCCAGCATATCATTGCACACCAGGATTTGTCCGTCACAGTGCGGGCCACAACCGATCCCGATCACGGGAATATACAGCTCGGCTGTAATCGCTCCAGCCGCAATGCCGTCAATCATTTCACCCACCACAGCAAAGCAACCGGCTTTTTGCAGCGCCAGCGCGTCGTCCAGAAGCACCGTTTTTTCCTGATCGGTACGACCGAACTTCCGGTAGCCGCCCAGTTGATGGTACTGCTGGGGGAGCAAGCCGATATGCCCGAGAACCGGGATGCCGGCACGCACCAATTTTTCGACCGTTGGCGCCAGATCCGCCCCACCCTCGATTTTTACCGCTTGGGCGCCTCCTTCCTGCATGAGACGCCGGCAGCAGTGAAGGATCTCTGAAAAACCGCCTTGTGCCAGACCGAAAGGCACATCGACGACAAGCAGCGCGTTGGGACGGGTTCTCGCCACAGCGGCGCAATGATGCAGCATCATGTCGAGCGTCACCGGAACGGTTGTATCGAACCCGAGCTGCGTGGTTCCGACGGAGTCGCCGACAAGAATGAGGTCTACCCCCGCATCATCGGCGGAACGTGCCATGGGTGCATCGTAAGCGGTCACAGCTACGATCGGTCGTTCCCCCTTCAGGCGGGCCAAGTTTTGGATGGTGTTTTTCACGTGTTAGGTATTTGCGTTGAATTCCGTGTAATTCGCAATGATCTTGTGACTCGTTTCGTTGTAGAGACTCCCGGCAGCCAGTCGGACTTAACCAGTCGGCTAAGTCCGACTGGCCGCTAACGGAGGAAATATCATGACAAGAGGTTGGAATAAGAGTGGGAAAATTCGTAAAAGAGTATTTAAAGGCCCCTTTCAGCTCAAATCGAGTCCAATTTTGCCCGAATTCCCGGTTTTTCTTCAAAAACCCCCTGCTTTTTGTCATGCTATTTCCTCTTTCAGGAGTCTCTCGGCAATGCCCGACGGACTCCTGGTTATTACAAACCTGTCAATTAGGGCACATGCTCAAATTCTATTACCAATGGCGTTTTCGCCGCGCTCAACGTGCGGGCGCATATCGTCTGCCAACCCGCAGGCGGGGCTCACGCCATTTCTTGCGGGAAAATTTCGGCAATTATCTCTCCCAACGGATGACCCCGAAGTGTCCTTCCTTAGGGCGCTACGATCTCTCCCGCAAACGGCGTCGTCTTATCCGTACAGCCTTGCTCCTCCTGCTCCTGCTCGCTGTCGGGTGGCTGGTCTACGAGAGCATCCAAGCGTTCACAATCATTCGCAACTGACAACGCCCGCCTATCTTATCCGGGGCGGGAGCATCTCCATGCGCTTGATGTGGGTCTCATACGCATACCAGCTTTCAACCGGCTCGTTCAGGCGGTAAAGTAGTTCCGCTCTCCAATAATAAGCGAATTCGGGCGGTTCTTCATTTTCGAGCACGGTTTCCACCACCTCAAGCGCTTCTTCGTAGGCTTCCCGATCCAGATATTCCCGCAGAAGGGTGGAAACCAGCGTCATGTTGTTGCTCCGGGCGGCAAACCTGCGGCGGAGTCGGGTAAGGTTTTCCGCATTCTCCTCCGCCGCTGGGATCTCCGCAGCGGGAACCTTTTCCCGCAAAAAGGTCAATGCTTCATTAAAGCGCGCCCGCTCCTTTTTCAGGAGAGACCTTAGCCACCAGGAATACTTCAAGCTTGCCCCATGTTCCTGCAGAAAGGATTCCGCCGCTTCCGCATCCCCACGCTTAATCCATGCTGCGACAAGATGGGTTCTTCCGGCCTCGTCAAAAGCTTTAAACCCGGGGTCGTTTCTGTTTTGTTTCTGCAGTTCCCGGTTTAGCATCTCGCCGCGCAGGGAAAGCAGAAAGCGCAACCGGTAGTACTGCGAAAGTCCGGAAAGCCCGCTCATACGCTCCATCAAGTCGGGCCGCGCGCCGGCCGTGCGAATCATCTTCGAAAACACCAGATCCTTATTCGCCGTTTCCCGAAGCAAGGCTTCCCGCCATGCGGAAATGGCTTGCTTCGGCGCATGGAAAAGCAAGGCGTAACCTTCCCTGAGGGGCGCCTTGCCGAGAACCGGCTCAACAAAGCGCGCCCGCCGAAAGCCCGCCATTGCCTGCTCCACATCGCCTTTTTCCTCAAGGATGATTTGAGCCCGTCGCGAGTGGAATTCCCAGTTCAAGGGCTGAACGGAAATCAGACGGTCCAGCGCGGCGGTTGCATTTTCATGATCTTGTTCGGAACGGCGCTCGGCCGCTTGTTCCCCGTATTTTTCGAGCGCGAGCTCGGAGTGTGTCGGGATGCCGAACAGCGCCCCCGCCATCCACAGAATCCCGCAACCGGCCAACACGCCCCCAAACACGCGGGTTCCAAGCGCCTTTTCCCCTGCCTTGGCCGGTCCGGCGAGAGGCTTGGGCAGCGCAAGAGCGGCGAAGAGAATCGCGAAATAAGCCGTTCCCGGCCGGTGCGCGGTAACATCGACAATGGAACCGACCATGAAAACAAGGAGCACGGTCCATGCGAGAATGCGAAGGTTCCCGCTCCGACCGGAAAAGGCGCCCCGCAGAACGCCGAAGTAAGCACAGAGGAAGAAGACGCCCAACCCCGTCGCTAGCAAGCCGCCTTCCGCCGCCAGCAGGAGCACGCTGCTCTCCGGATGCTCGACCGGGCTTGGACTGCTTGACAGCTCGCGGTATTGCGGGAAGACCGCGGAAAAATTTCCCAACCCGAATCCGCTCAGCGGCGCATCAGCGAGCATGGAAAGCGTATCGCCATACAGCTCAAGACGGGCGGGCCCGTTGAGTTCGTGGGGCTCGGTGAAAAAGTTGGACGCCCGCTCGGAGAGTGAACCCAGGCTCACAAGAAACACGCCGAAAACAAGCAGCAGCACGGGCAGGGCTATTTTGTGGAATGCCGGGATCGCGGTTCGCCAGGCGGCAAAAACAAACCAGACGAATATCCCGAAAAAGAACAATGCGGCGCCCAACCCGGCGGAACTTGTGACCAGCGCAAACAGCGACAATCCGGCGGCCGGAAAGCCGGCAATATACGCGGGTCCGCGGCTTCGCAGGCCTTCCATCGCGAATCCGAACGCGGCGACGCCGCCGAGCGCGAGCAATTGTTCCATTTGCGAATGGTCCGAAAAGAAGCTGAAAGTGGGGACGCCCTTTGCCCCCGGATAACGCAAACCCATCAAATTTCCCACAATCACAATCAGCGCGAGTACTCCGACCATGCAACAGATCCAGAAAAAGATATGCCTTCGCCCGGGTGCATTCAGTCTCCAACGACTGAGGGCAAAAAACCACGCGATGCCCCCGAGCAACAACAGGAAGGATTCCATTGAAATCCATGGCTGCACACTCAGCATGGCGGGCAGGTCGAGCCCCATCTCCCCCTCGGCCGTGGTGCGCCAGGCCTGCTCCGGCCAATAGAAGTCCGGTAGAAAGGCAAGCGCCACGCCCGCAAGCAATGCCCACGCGGCGACCCGCAACAGGCGGCCCGTTGTTTTATTAGCGGGCTTTGCGAAAAGAAACGCGATTCCCGGCAGGACGAGCGCGAGGCCGTGCGTAAAAGGATGCTCGTTGCCGCCCAAAAGCATGAGCGCAAGGACCCCGGCCACAGCCCATAAATACCCCCCCATTAACAATGGCTCATGTTCAACGTGGGCATTGTCGAGCGAAGCCCGGGAAGGGGTGAGCGATGTGAAGGAGGACGTCCTCGGCTGCTGGGCCGGAGCCGAATGGCCCCTGCCCGGCGGACCGTGCCGCCGAGGACCGCCATGACGGGGACCGGTGCGGGGCTTTTTGGGGCCGGGCTTTTTGGAATGCCCTCCATCGGAATGCCGTGAACCGGCGGGGCTTCTACCGCCGCCGGAACTCTTATGAGAGCGCTTGTTTTTTCCTGATCCGCTGTTCACTTAAATGGATGCTTTATATCCGCTCCTACGCGCTGGCAAGATTTTCTACAGCGGATTCACGAATCGGCGCGAAGCCAGCGGCTTGCCTGTGCGACTGTATATTGAAATTTCCGCGCGTGCTCCCGGATCAAAAAAGGCATGTCCCATGAGCACAGTAACGCGAACTCCGGTTCCAGAGCCTCCCGCATCGCGGTGAACGAATCCTTGTCGGTTCCCCCCAGCCAATTTTCCCGCGGCGTCCAGGCCTCCAGCCAGGAAAAGGGCGTGGTTACAAATAATTGCCCGCCGGGCTTCACCAGCCCGTGAAGGTGTCCGAGAAAACGCGCGGGTTGCGGTAGCCGGCACACCAGATTGCACGCCAATACGACATCAAATTGCCCAAGATCCCCGCGCAGCGCTTGCACGTCTCCCTGCTCAAAGACCACTCGTTCGCGGTCGATCCCGGGCGGCGCCCGGACTTCGAGAGGCGTGCTGCGATCCCCTTCGTCCTGCCGCAACACGGTTTGCCGGCCTTCTTTTTTAAGCTGGTTCGCGGCGTCAATGAATGCCCGGGAAAAATCCACCCCGATCACTTCCGGACACATACGGGCCAACTCAAAAGAGGAGCGTCCGACCGCGCAACCAAGATCCAGCGCGCGGGCGCCATCGGGAATGATGGCCGGATCCACGCCCTCGCTCACGCAGCGACGCGGGAAGTCCAAACCGTCCGCTCCGCCGCAATCCCACGGAAACTGCTCCATTGCCCCGGCATAGTGAAAGATCAAATACTGCCGGAGCAGTTCATCGGTTTCGTAAAGGTCTTGTGACATGGTGACGACCGCCTGCCGGCGACCTTATATTTTCATCTGGCCTTGGGAGGTCGCATGAAAAAAAATTTTTGAAATCGTAAATTCGAGGTTTGAGATTGGACGTTGCTCGTCAACGACTTGGAAAACCAAATAAGAATACCGTGCCCTGCCCGCGAAAAGAATACAGCCCGCATCGGCGCTTCTTCAGGCGGTCACCCCGGAATTTTCGGCTTCCAACAGGCCAATGATATAATCGCTCGGCCTGTAACCGCGGATCAAAACCTCCGTTTTTCCGTCCTTCACCATACGCGCCTCCCGCAAGCGAATCTCCGGAGTCTTGTGCGGCGCATACAACACGTCGTCGTGGGTGGCGTTCCGGTGTTCTTTAAAGAGATCCGGCGTGATTTTGCCTCCGAGGTGATCGTCCCGCCCGGTGGCGATATGAATCGTGCCGAGTATTTTTTCGTCCTGTATGTCGCGCCCGGAAAACGGCAACACCTGTGTGCCGAAGCCCAGCTCTCCGATGGCGCCCACCATGGGGTCCGCTTCGAGCCGCTTATTGTGGTCCTCGATCTCCGCATAATCGCCATACACCAGTCGGGATTTTACAATGCGCCCGTTTTCCACCCGAAGCAGGCCGATGGTACTTTCGTCGTATTTGAACGGGAACACGCCTTCCGCGTTTTCCGGCACGAAATACACTTCGCCTGCCGGAAGATTGGCGACATCCGGTTCGCCGGCTGCGCAAATACCGTGGCTTTTTTGGGCTTCCTGCCCGTTGGTATGGAGCACCAGGGTGTGGGAGGTATTCTCCACCTCGAAATCGATTTCGAACCGGTCCGCCTGCGTGAGGCCAAGCCGAAGCTTTTCGGCGTCCTCACTGACTTGATTGTAATCCACCGCCAGCCCGGTATCGAGAATGATCTGGTTCAGCCCGTGAAGCGTGGCGCCCCGGAAGCCAAACTGTTGGCACTTCTCCGTGAGCGGCGCCGTCGCGGAATACGTGGAGACTGTGAGAATAATGTCGTAGTTTGGATAAATATCCTGGTCGAGGCTCAGCTTCTTTCCTTCCGGATTGTAGCACAGGTCATCCATGTCAAGATTACTGCCCCCGGTCTCGCGATAGGCGTAAATCCCGCCCCCCGTCCAGTTCATCTCTTCCAGAGCGCCCGCTTTAAAGCCCTTGTAGAAGGTTTCGTACCCGTAATTCTGGATGGACAGGGTCTCATCATCGAGAAATTTGAAGTCCTCCATATCCGCGGGGTTGGGCAGGTCTATCAAAATGCAGACTTTCTCTCCGTTGCCGCGGCCAAAACATGTCGTCAACAGGCGCGTCAAACTGAAGGATGGGAATGTGCGTTCGTTCGGATCGAGTATCATGATTTATTGCTTGGATTGAATGGTTATAGCCCGAAAATCCGGATAGAAGGTTACAAGCGGCGGGCTTTCTGTCAAAGGCGTTTGACGAAATGGCGCGCAATGATGCAATCGTTCTCGATTCACTCCCCTTACAATGTTTCATTCAATTTATCCTGCCGCAACCACCCCGGCAACCACCGTTGCCCCGACTTCCAAATGAACCGCACGGCGGACATACTCCTGAGCCTCGTTCTGGCGGGCCTCCTGCTCCCGCCCTTTCTTCTGTTGTGCGGGCTCCAGCTTCTAAGCCACGGTCGACCGATCTTTTTTCGACAGGAACGGGCGGGCTTGCGCGAACGCCCGTTCTCCATCCTGAAATTCCGCACCATGCGGACGGGCGCCGGAAGTGACGACGAGCGCCTGACGCGTTGGGGACGCTTCCTGCGCAGCACCAGCCTGGATGAATTGCCCGAGTTGTGGAACGTGTTGCGCGGGGATATGGCGCTTGTCGGACCACGTCCGCTGCCGACCGCATACCTGCCGCGTTATTCCAAGACACAAGCGCGCCGCCACGAGGTGCGCCCGGGCATGACCGGCTGGGCCCAGGTAAACGGGCGGAACGGCCTGAGTTGGGAGCGCCAGTTCGAATTGGACACCTGGTATGTTGACCATCGTTCGTTCTTGCTCGATTTGAAAATTCTCGTTTTAACCATCGGAGCCGTCTTTCGCCGGAGCAATATCAACGAAGCGGGCCAGGCCACCCGACGTGAATTCACCGGCTCCGGAAAACCGCCTGCGGAAAACCGAAACCCAGACCTTTTTTCATGAACCCACAATTCTCGCCGGCGCCACACTGGTCATACCGGAGAGCCGGGAAAGCCTTTTCTTCCGCATCGCGGACAACGGCACGGAAGCGAAAGTTGTCGATGGCGAGCTCTGGCTGAAAAGTTCGTCCCGTATACTCGGATACCTGAACGCCGAGGACAGCGCACTGGAAGCGGACGGCTGGTACCGGCCCGGGCACCAGGTAAATCAGCGTTCCGTGATGCCAATGATGGCATTTGCGTTGATAAGGGCGGTGGGGGCCTCGGCGAAATGACGTTTGTCCGCATCGCTCTGCTCATTCCAGATGTCGCAGCTGGTCCGATACACGGCGAAGTAACTTGAGCACTTGGCCATGTGATCGGAAACCCGGATCTCCGGCGGCAATGGCAGGTCGCCCTCGATGTCTCCGGTCGAGAGCAGACAGGCCACTCGGTGCACCACCCAATTGGGGGGGGTCTCCCGCGCGATCATTTCATTGCTTTCGAAGGGAATGATGATTTGGATGCCGTCGCGCTGAAGACCGAGAAACGCCAGCTGATTGCCATCCTCAAAAGTTACTTCCGAGAGCCGCAGCAGGCTATGGGATGCGTTGATCGTATCGAGAAATAAATTGACCTCCCCCACATGGACATTGGCCGAAAGCCAACCCCGTGTGCTGAGAATGTCGACGCGGACGACGCGTTGTCTGTGTGCATAGATATTCATGGGTAATTCCTAAGTAATAATGGGTAAGCCGCTTTGTCGCAAGCGCTTTTTCCCTATGAAAAACCGTCACCCATTCCGAAAAATCCGGCAGGCGACCAGAACGAATCCGGTTGGACGAAATAGCATTGCGTTCGCAGCCTGCTTGCGCAAAACCTATTACTAGTCACCCCGCCTTAACCTGGATCTTCCTCAGCTCGCTCGTCCCAGCCGCACACGCAAAGCCGCCCGCCGCCAAACCGCCCCGCAGGCGAAGCTTTCGGCCAGCGTCCCCTCAAACTTAGTCCATTGTGAAGGCGCCGGTTCCATTTGAATACTCCCAAGGGATTTATTTGTCCGAGCCGGGGCTCTGGCTCGCCCCCCGGCGGCGTTCGCCATTGGCTTTTATCTCGCACGCCCACGCCGATCATGCGCGGCGGCATGACCGGGTCCTCGCAACGCCGGAGACGCTGGACTTAATGCGTGTACGACGATTGATCCGGGACAAAGTCACGGCGCTTCCCTTCGGTCGGATGTATTCGCTCAACGGCGCCGATATCGAGCTGTTTGCAAACCTTCGATGTGCCCGCGCCCCCGCCCGGCGAGCTGCCGGCCGAGCTCGACTATGACTGCGAAATTTGTTGCCGGCCCATGGTGCTGACCTTCCGGGAAGAGATGAGCGAAGTGATTGCCGACGTTCGGGGGCTGGAGGATTAGACGGATCCGGTAAGAGCTGAAGCCCAAATTTACGGTGGACGGTTCTTTTACTTTACCCTTCAACCTAAAAAAATTAGTACAACCACTGATCCCGCTGAGCGGGACTGATTAGCAAAGGGTTAGCGACTTTTACTGCTTCGCCTGTTCGGCGAAAGGCCCAATATCCATAAGTCATTATTGATCAGTGTTGATCAGTGTTAATCAGTGGTTCAACTGCGGAATGTAGGTTCAAACAGAGGTTACACCGATCATAGTCCTGAGGCTGGCAGAATGCTACAGCTTCGTATGCGTTGGATTTCGTGAAAGCCCGAGCCGCGAAGCCGCCACGGCAACCGCCGCGGCCCCTGCCATTTCGGTCCGCATCACAAAGGGCCCCATGTGTACAAGAGCCCAGCCGTTCGCGCGAAACATCCCGCGCTCTTCGTCCGACCAACCGCCCTCCGGCCCCACGGCAATCGCGGCACCCTTTGCATCCGCCGTCAAAAAAGCGCCCAATTCGCTCTCGCCCTCGTAATTATCCAGAACCGCCCTGCACGGCACACCGGATAATGCCTCCAGCGCCTCTTCCATAGCGTTGTGGATACGAACCGCTGGCAGATGTGTGGTAAACGCCTGTTCCGCTCCGAGCCGCAGGCGCTCGCGCCATTGATCCGCTTGCCAGAGTTTGCTTTGCGCATAGGACGGCTCGCTTCGTTCCGCTTGGACAAAATGCAGCTCAGCGACCCCGAGGCCCGCTGCATCAAAGAGTATACGCTTGGCCGTATGCGGCCGCGGCAGTCCGAACAGCAGGCGCAGGGGCAGCGGGGGCGGCACGGTCTCGCTGCGCTCCACTTCAAGGCAAACCGCACCATCCGCCTCCAGGGTGGTAACGCGCGCCCGCGCCCGGAGACCTCCGACAAAGCCGATGAATACCGGATCCCCCACATCGACGCGAAGCACGTTGCGCAAGTGCTGAGCCCGAAAATCCGCGCCCTCAAGCCGAACCGATTCGAAGGGCTTCTCAAATAACAGCAAGTTCATCTTGAATCTTTTTTATCTCCCTGTCAGCTCGTTGAACCTAAAAAGATTAGTGCAACCACTGCTCCCGCTGAGCGGGACTGATTAGCAAAGGGTTAGTGACTTTCACTGCTTCGCCTGTTCGGCGAAAGGCCCAATATCCATAAGTCATTATTGATCAGTGTTAATCAGTGGTTCAACTGCGGAATGTAGGAAAAAAATACGTAACAAACTCGAAATTAAATTTTGATGCCGTTTTCTGAAAAGAAAAGGACCAAAAGGCGTGTTTTCCCCACCCATTTGTCATGATATTACCTCCGACAGATGCTGATTAGAAGGTTTTTACCAGGCATTTTTACAAGCGAAACCAATGGCTGGCTGGCGGGAATGGCACGAACTCAAGGGGGAGAGTCAGGCAATCGCCTTCCCCATGCCCGATTCCTCGCCTTAAGTTAGCGGGTTTCGGGTGTGCCGCGCACACTCACCCGAACCGTGCGCCGCGCAACCGGCGGCCCA
>JBKGYB010000011.1:0-21463 GCA_046546295.1 Opitutales bacterium
GCGATTGTTTTCTTGCGTTTCCTTATGCAGAAGACACGCAAATCCATCGCCAAGCGTTTTAAGAAAACGGCCAGCGGTCAATTAGTCCGGCGCACGCCGGGCCACCGCCACTTGCTGCGCAAGAAATCCGTCAAGCAACGCCGTCGTGCACGGCATGCGCAATACGTTGCCCCTGCGCAGCGTGCGGACCTTGTGCGGGCGATGCCGTTTTCCTGAATTCGAGCGTTTGCCAAATTAACTCAAGCCGGTCGGGTGACATGAGAGTGGGCGACCCGGCGGCTACCAAAAAGCGAGATTAAAAAAACATGCCTAGAGTAAAAAACAGTCCTGCGACGCGAGCGCGCCGCAAAAAAGTCCTGAAAAAAGCCAAAGGCTATTTCGGGAACAAATCACGGCTTTACCGCTACGCCAACGATGCCGTTGAGCGCGCTGAACAAAACGCCTACCGGGATCGCCGCAAGAAGAAATCGGAATTCCGCAGCCTTTGGATTGTGCGGATCAATGCCGCCTGTCGGGCCAACGAAATCAACTACAGCCGCTTCATGAGCGGGCTACGTCTAGCGGATATACAGATGAACCGAAAGCAACTTTCGGAACTCGCAATCCACGACGAAGAAGCATTCAAAAAGCTCGTTGAAACGGCGAAAAAGGCCAACGCCGAAGCGTCCTAACAGCTTTGTCGGGCTTCGGCTGGCAGAATGCCCTAAGAGCAAATAGCAGGACAAAAACCGGAAGTTGGCAGGAAAATCGGGTACGGAAAAACGGGAATTCCGCAAGCGGACACCCGCGTGGTCCGTTTTACGGCTGCTAGCATGCCCATGGATGCCATTCCGGCAAGGGCAGGATAAAGAAAGCCACCCTGGCTCCCCAAGGTGGCTTCGTTGGATGAAAGGCAAGAAGTTGTCGAGCCTTTACCGATTATGCCGGCGGCTCATGTTTTTGTGCATCTTCCGATGAAGACGCTGGAACTCTTCTTCGGAGATGTTGTTCCGCCGCACATCTTTGTTCTTTTTCCGAGACTTGTCTTTGCAACACATGCCCTTTCCGTCTTTTCGCTCTTTCCGACCATTCCAGTCCTTCCGGCATTTTTGATCGTTGCGGTCCAACCGTCGGCTACGGTCTTTCCGCCCCATCTTATCCTTCATCTTGTTATGGTGTTTCCGAAACTCTTTTTCGGAAACCACGCCGTCGTCATTAGCGTCCAGCTGTTTGAAGGCGTGCATGGCTTGGGCCTGTTCCGGGCGCCCCGCATGTTCGCGCTCCTTATGCTTATGCTGTTGCGCTTGAAGGGTGAATGGCAGGATGAGCGCGCCACAGGCTGCGAGCAGGTATATTCTCGTATTCATAATGATTCCTTTGGTTGATGGTTCGCACCCCTGTTTAGAGAATGGGGTGTCAATCAGGAATCGTTTTCCGGTGGTAAAAGTTTCAAAGCCGACTCAATGGCCGCTTCCTGCATGCGGGTGATTTCCCGGATGCCTTTTGTGCCGAGCTTCAGGAGAGCGTCGAGTTGTTCGGTGGAAAAGGTTGCTTCCTCTCCGGAACTCTGGACTTCAACATAGCGGCCTGCGCCGGTCATGACGAGGTTGGCGTCGACGGTGGCGGCGTTGTCCTCGTGGTAGTTGAGATCGAGGATCGGGTGGTCCTCCCAGATGCCGACGGAGACGGCGGCAACCGAGTCAAGAAAGGGATTTTCCGTGAGTTTGCCGCATACGATGAGTTGTTTCAGGGCGATTTGGGCGGCTACATAGGCGCCCGTGATCGAAGCGGTGCGTGTGCCGCCGTCGGCTTGAAGGACGTCGCAATCAATCCAAATCGTTTTGCCCGGCAGTTTTTTGAGGTCGAAGACAGCGCGGAGGGCGCGCCCGATCAGGCGCTGGATTTCAATCGTCCGTCCGTCGGCCTGACCGCGCGTGATGGCGCGCTGCTTGCGATCATGCGTGCTGTAGGGGAGCATTGAATATTCCGCTGTCATCCAGCCGCCCTGTACATTTTGCGCACGCATCCATGCGGGCACGCGGTTCTCAATGGTGGCGGCGCAGATGACCCGTGTACGTCCGAAGCTGACCAGGACGGACCCGGGGGCGTGCGGAGCGATCCCGGTTTCGAAGGTGATGGCGCGCAATTCGTCGGCTGCCCGGTCGTCCGGTCGTGTCAGTGGCATGTCTTCAGTGGTGTCGGTCATAAACAGGGGATCGGGTGTTTCAGGAGTCTGTCGGGCTTTGCCGGGAGACTCCCGGAGCGGGAGTGCCGGGTTTTATGTATCGGATAAGAGCGACTCCGGCAAGAACAAGAAAAATGGAGTAGAATTGTCCGCGGCTGAGTGAAAAAATGAGCGGCGCGTCCGGCTCCCGGAAAATTTCGCCGATGATGCGGACGACCCCGTAGCCCACGAGGAATTCGCCGCCGATTTGGCCTGCGGGAGGGCGGGTTCGCCAGAAGCGCCATTGGATGTAAAGGAACAGGAGCAGCCCTTCAAGGGCGGCTTCATAGAGTTGCGAGGGGTGCCGAGGTTGCGGTGCGAAGGCGCCGGTTGCCGGATTATAGACGGGCGGGCTATCCGGGAAGATGACCGCCCAGGAAACATGGGTGATTCGTCCCCACAGCTCCCCGTTGATAAAATTCGCGATGCGCCCGAAAAAAAGACCGACGGGCGCGACGGTGGCGAGCAGGTCGCCGAGCTCAAGCAGGGCAACGTTGTGTTTGCGCGAAAACCAGACCAGTGCGAGCACAACACCGATAAAGCCGCCGTGGCTGGCCATGCCCCCCTGGTCGACCCGGAAAAGGACGAGCGGATTATGGAGCAAGGATTCCAGGTCATAGAGCAGCAAATATCCGAGCCTGCCGCCGACAAGCACCCCGATGATGAGAGCGGTCATGAGCGTGGCCCGGTTGTCCGCATCAATTGAGGCGCGCCCGCGGTTGTAATAGACCCGAAGCAGCCACCAGGCGGCGATGAAGCCGAGCAGATAGGCGAGGCCGTAGTAACGGATCCCTTCCAGGCCGAGCGGATTGTCCGGGAAGCGAAAAAGAAAGGGACTCAGGTCGTGAACCCAGTAGTTGCTGCTTTCGGCCATGGTGAAGAATGGGTTAAGGGAAGCGGAGGCCGGGATAAGATTGTTGGGGGACACACGTTTCTTGCTTTGACTTTTACAGACGGACCCGGATCCTCAAGGAGTTTATGATAAAGAATTGTTGGCTGGTTTGGGTTGTAGCTGTTATTTGCTTCCCGATCCTGTGGCCCGAGGCGTCGGCCCAGGAGCGTAATGTCCGTGTCGTGGTGGCGAACTTGAATGAAGACGTGAAACTTCTCAAGCGGCAGGTCAAGACACTTCGTCTTGAGATCGAAGAGTTGCACAAGGAGAACAATCGACTGCGCGAGAAGGTTGAATCCGATGCATCCACTGACGCGATCGACAAGCGCTTGACCCGGATTTCCACCGAGCTCGGGCAATTGCGGCGGGAATACCGGGAGGCCGACAAAAAGCAAAAGGAAGCCATTATTGATACCGTGACCCAGCAGATCGATGCCTTGGCCAGGGAGATGGAGAAGAACATCAATTCAGGGGGGAGAAGTTCCGGCGGCGGTTCCTCCGGCGGCGGCTCCGCGGTCAATTTTTCGAACGATTATCCGAAAACGGGAATCAAGTACAAAGTGTTGCCCGGGGATACCTTGAGCGGAATTGCCCGAACGCATGGGTCGAAAACAAAATACATTCAGGATGCAAATAAGATAGTCAATCCTGCCCGTGACCTTAAGGTGGGCGAAACAATCTTTATTCCGATCCCCGAAGAAGATTAAAACAGGATCCATTTTAAAGCGATAGAATTATGGCAACATCAAAAAGCAGGCTTGGTCGTGGATTGGGCGGTCTCATATCAACCGGTGGGAGTGGCAAGGCCTCGGGCGCCGGCGACGGCGCAGAGGAGGCTGCCACACCGGAACCGGCTGAAAATTCCAGGGACGCGCACACGAATGCCGCGAAAAAGGGAACAAAAAAAGCGGCGAAAAAGGCGGCGAAACAAGCGGACGCCTCAACGCCCCCTGTTTCACAAATACCCGGTTATGAAGAAATACCGGTCGCTTCGGTCAAGCCCAACCCGTATCAACCACGCCGGGAGATCAATGAGGAGCAGGTGGAAGAGCTGGCGCAAAGCATTCGAGCCGAGGGGCTTCTGCAGCCGGTGGTGGTTCGTGAAAAGGGGGGGGGCTACGAACTTATCGCAGGGGAGCGACGCTTGCGGGCGTTTGAACGCCTCGAGCGAAAAAGGATTCCAGCCAGGATTATCGAGGCAAGCGATGCTTCGTCGGCGGCTCTTTCGCTGATCGAGAACTTACAGCGGGAAAACCTCAATCCCATCGACGAAGCGATGGGGTATGCCAGCTTGCTCAGGGATTTTGATTTGACGCAGGAAGGCGCCGCCGAGCGCGTCGGAAAGGGGCGGGCCACAGTGGCCAATGCCCTGCGCCTGCTGACGCTTCCGACGGAGATCCAGAACTACCTGAGCCGGCGTTTATTGTCGACCGGGCATGCGAAAGCGCTGCTTGGAGTGGAGAGCGGGGAACACCGGCAGATGCTCGCGCGCCGTATTATCGAGACGGGGATGAGCGTCCGTGAGGCCGAGCTACAGGTTCGCCGCCTCGACAAAAAAGGCGGCAAGGGCGGAAGTTCCGCAGCTCGCGCCAAGGAGGCGGAACAAACCGCGATTCGCGACCTTGAAAAACGGGTGGGCGAGCATTTCAACACCCGTGTATCGGTTAAGCACAGCACGAAGCGTGGAAAATTGACAATTGAGTATTTCGGCAACGAGGACCTTGAGCGGATCCTTCAAAAGATGGGAATCCCCAGTTGAAGCGTATGGACTGGAACACAATCCAAACCGCGGGGCCGAGAGAGCGGACATTTGACTCTTTTCCGAATGCTCCGATGAGAGGGGTCATGGCACAAAAGGCGCGGGATCGGTGCGTTACGTCGTACCCGAACTTGCATTTTTAAAGAAAGACGCGTGATGCAATATTGGTTAATGAAATCGGAGCCGGATGTTTTTTCGTTCGAAGATTTAAAGGCGCGACCCGGACAACGAGAGCCATGGGACGGCGTTCGCAATTACCAGGCGCGCAATTTCATGCGCGATAAGATGCGGGTGGGCGACGAGGTATTGTTTTATCATTCCAACACAAAACCGCCCGGAGTAGCGGGGCTTGCCGAAGTGGCGAGCGAGCCCTATCCGGATCCGACTGCATTCGATCCGGAATCCCCCTATTATGACCCGAAAAGTGATCCGGATAAGCCGCGTTGGCATTTGGTGGACATTCGTTACAAGGCGGATTTCAAGCGCTTCATCCCGTTGCAGGAGTTGAAGGAAATGCCGGAATTGACCGATATGATGATTCTTCGGCGGGGCAACCGTTTATCCGTGACCCCGGTATCCGAAACGGAATTCGAGGCGATCCGGCGCGCAGGGCAGGAGCGGGAAAACGGCGCTGTATGACATGAATCCAAACGGACCGGACTTTTTCCATCAGCATTCCCCGCCCACCGGCTGCGCCGGTGGGCGGGGAATGCTTTTCCGGGGAAAGTGCAAAGTGAAGGTTGTGTTCCCGGGTTCCGTTTGAAATTCGATCCATCCGCCGTGGGCTTCCACAATCGACTTTGCTATGGCGCTTCCCAAGCCCGTGCCCGAGCGCTTCCCGATTGTAACGAAGGGTTCAAAAAAATGATCGCGGATTTTTTCGGGAATGCCGGGCCCATCGTCCCATACGCATAAAATCACCTCTCCGTTTTGTTCTGTTGCGGTTATGTGGACATTGCCCTCCCCCTGATGCGCTTGAATGGCTTCGATGGCATTGGAGACGAGGTTCTGAAGCGCGCGGATCAGTTTGTCTCTGTCGCCGTATAGCGTGATGCCGTTGGCTTCGAGCGTAACCGCGACCTTTTCGTTTTCAAAAAACGGAGCATTGAGCTGGTGGAATTCGCTAAAGAGTTCTTCAACCGACAGCTGCTTGCTCTTTACATGGTCTTCGCCGCGGGCAAAGGCCGCAAGATCATTGGCCATCCCGACCATGCGGCGAATCTGGGAATCGATGTTTTGGCATATTTTTTCCACTTGGGGGTCGTTCCCGTATTGCCGGCGAATCATTTCGGCTCCGAGGCTGATGATGGAAAACGGGTTTTTGAAATCGTGCAGAATGGAAGAGACCATGGTGCCGACGAGAGAAAGTTTTTCCTGGCGGGAGACATCCTCGAGATAGTGGGTGGTCGTGGTGTTGAGATGGTGGATTAAGCTGTCGAAGATTTTGCGAACCGGGCCGAAATCATCAATCCATTGCTGGATTAATGCGCTGGGGAGCGGGGCAAGCGTTGCGGGGGTCATGGTGTGGGCGCCGAGAGCGTGCGGTTCACCGGTAAAGACGCTGATTTCGCCAAAAAAAGTGCCCGGCCCGGTCGAGCTGATCGTCTGCGACTTGCCATCGAGCCGGTGCTTGGTAAATGCGATTTTACCGTCAAGGACAAGATACATGGAGCCCGGCTTGTTGCCTTCCGCAAAGACAACCTCGCCCTCTTTCATGTGAACCGGCTTAATCTCTGGCACCAGCTCGGAACGCCGACGTTCGGGCATGCTTTGAATAAAAGGATGATCTTCGAGTTTCATGGTTGCACGTCGCCGGCGGGCTGGGAGGGTTGTTCGTTTCGTGCCGTGTGGATGAAGAAGATCAGTAGGCTCGAGCCCACTGCCATAAACAATAAAATGCCTCCCAGCAGAAGACTTTTTCTGGAAACCGGTTTCATGTAAGCGAATGAACTTATGCGAGTTTTTCCGTGTTGCAATGCCCATGAACCGGAAAATCCGGAGCGTTATAGGGGTCTGTCGGCGAAGCTCGACGGACCTCCCAGGCGGGTACGGTAGTCTTCGTAACCGAAACGTCGTACAATATCCAAGCCTTGTCGCCGGTCGTAGAGGCAGATAGAGGGCAGCGGAACCCCGTTGAAAGTGGTGTTTTTTACCATGGTGTAGTGGGCCATATCGAGGAAGACAAGACGTTGCCCGACGGTGAGCGGATGAGGAAAAGAATAATCCCCGATGACATCACCGGCGAGACAGGACATGCCCCCGAGGCGGAAGGTGTGCGGGTGTTCCCCGGGAGCGCCGGCCCCGAGGATTTCGGGGCGATAGGGCATTTCGAGAACGTCGGGCATGTGGCAGGTGGCGGAGGTATCGAGAAGCGCAAGCCGGTGGCCGTTGTTTTCGAAGCAATCAAGTACGGTTGCTACAAGAATGCCGGTGTGCAGGGCAACGGCTTCGCCGGGTTCGAGATATACCTCGACATCATATTTCTTGCGGAAACGGCGAACGATTCGGCAGAGGCGGTCAATGTCGTAACCGGGGCGGGTGATGTGATGGCCGCCGCCGAAATTGAGCCACCGCATGCCCGGAATCAGATCACCGAACTTTGCTTCAAAGGCGTCCGCCGCGGCTTCCAAATCATCGGCGCCCTGTTCGCAAAGCGCGTGGAAGTGCAGGCCGTCGATTGAACTGAGGCTGTTTTCGGGCAGCTCGTCGCGTGCCCGGTCAAGGGCGGCCCGGGTGGCGCCGAGGCGGGAGGCGGGCGCGCATGGGTCGTAGAGTTCCGTTTGAACGGAGGTATGCTCGGGATTCACCCGTAGTCCGATATCCGGGCGGTAGCCGGCCGCAAAATAAGGAAGATTGGACGTCAGCTGATGCGGAGTGTTAAAGATGATTGTATGTGCGAACCGGCTGAGCCGGGTGATTTCCCATGTTTTAAAGGCGGGGGCGTATACATGGATCTCCCGGCCAAAATATTCACGGGCGAGAAGCGCTTCGTGCAGGCCGCTGGCTGTGGTCCCCGAGAGATAGGGGCGGAGACGGGGAAAGCCGGGGTGGCAGGCGAATCCTTTCAGGGCGAGAAGGATCTTCGCCCCGGAGCGTTGCGCTGCATTTTGAAGCGTCCGGGCATTTGCCTCAAGGCAATCAAGCTCGAGAACGTAGGAGGGGGATGGCGCTTCCCCGTACGGGATGGCCGCGAGCGCGGCAAGTCGTTCACGGGGAATCGGTGGCGTCGGGTCCTGGCTCATGGGAATCGTCGTTCAAAAAGAGAGGCTGGTTCGGGTTTTCGTTGAAAGAAAGGGCGTTCGAGTGGGTGATTGCCGGAAATGCGCAAACAAATGAAATTCGCCAAAACTTAGGGTTGCTTTCGGGCGCACGGACTGTAAGGTGGATCGTTCATTGTTTTTCAAGCCCCTTTGTGGGCGTCGGGGAACCTTTAATTTTTCAAAGCTATGCAACAGTACAAACTCAATATTGTAAACCGTCGGGAAATCGGCAGCGGGCCCTCGCGTCGCCTCCGTGCTTCCGGCAAAATTCCGGCCAGTCTATACGGTAAAGAAGAAGCGCGCCCGATCACGGTCGCGGCGGTGGATTTCCGCGATCTAAACCGAAATATGGGTGATGGGGCGGGACTGGTCCAGTTAACCGACGAGCAGGGAGTGGAAGCGCTGACCCTGATCCAGGAAATTCAGCGTGATCCGCTCAAGGATACCGTAAACCATATCGACTTTAAGGAAATTGCACGCGGCGAAGCGTTCGTGACGAAAGTTCCGGTTCACCTTGAGGGCGAAGAAGAGGCTCTTGGGGTCAAGAACGAGGGTGGCATGATTGACCACCGCTCACACGAAGTGGATATCCGCTGCCGTCCTTCCCGCCTGCCGGACGCAATCAATGTCGATGTAAGCGGGCTTTCCGTGGGAGACGCTCTTTATGTCCGGGATTTGCCGGAGATCGAAGGCGTGGAATACCTCAACGAGCTGGATCAGGTCGTAGTCTCCTGTCAACCGCCTACCGTAGCGATCGAGGACGAAACTCCGTCCGGGGAAGAAGTCGCTGCCGACGAGGTGCCTGCATCCAAGGTCCAGGAGGAGACGGGCGAAGAAGAAGGAGAAAAGGAACCGGAGTCCTGACCTGGGCGGGAAGCGGGCTTTTGTTCTATTCCAATGTCTGTTGAAGTCATTGTCGGGCTTGGAAATCCCGGCGCCAAGTACCGCAACACACGGCATAACATCGGATTTGTACTGATTGAAGCGCTTGCTTCGGCTTCCGGAGCAAGCTGGCGGACATCCGTTCGTCTGGAGTGCGAAACGAGCGCGATCGTTTTCGGCGACAGGCGAATTATTCTGGCAAAACCGCTGACCTATGTAAATCGAAGCGGACGTGCGGTCGGAGCCGTGCTCCGCTATCACAAATTAACCCCCGAAAATCTCCTTGCCTTGCATGACGACATAACAATGGAAACCGGCCGCGTAAAACTGACAGCCGGGGGCAACTCCGGCGGACACAACGGGGTGGAGGATCTGATTGCCCGGGTGGGCGGTGGATTTGCCCGTTATCGCCTCGGAGTGGGGGCCAAACCACGCCGTGAGATGGACCTTGCGGATCATGTTTTAAGCCGGTTTACAGAAGACGAAAACAAACTTTTGACGGAAAACATGCCGTATTATATGAACCACCTGCGGCTTATTATTGACAACGGCATTGAGTCCGCCATGAACAGCATCAACCAACGAACAGCACCGAAGTAAATATGATCGCAACAACCAGCACAAAATCCTATCGAGCAACTTTCATTCTCGATCTTCGCAACTCTGAAGACGACGCGCAGAAGGTACTAGCCGACTTGTCCGAAATTCTCGGATCGGTTGGCGCGGAAGACATTGAAAGCGAAGACCATGGTCTCCGCGAGTTCGCCCGTGCGGCGGATAAGGGCTTTCAACGCGGGCACTATCTGGAATTTGCCTTTTCGGCGCCACCCACCGCTCCCGCCGCACTAAAGGAGAAGCTCCGGCTGGACGACCGCATCAATCGTATTTTTATCGAAGCTGTCTGAACCTCCCCTCATTCCACCAATAACCACACCACGTAATTCCGTACCATGGCCGCATTCAATAAAGTTATTCTCGTCGGTAATCTCACGCGTGATCCGGAGTTGCGGGTCACGGCAAACGGTCTTTCCATCTGTAAGCTCGGATTGGCGGTCTCCCGCAACTTTACAACGAAGGAAGGCGAAAAGCGCGAGGAAACGACCTTTGTTGATATCGACGCGTTCGGGAAGCCGGGCGAAATTCTCAGCAAATACACGCGGAAGGGGCGGCCGCTGCTTGTCGAGGGGCGGCTTAAGCTTGATCAATGGGAGACGAACGAAGGGCAAAAGCGCAGCAAGTTGGGGGTTGTCCTGGAAAATTTCCAGTTTCTGGGCGGCCGCGACGACAGCGCGCAGTCCGGCGGCGGCGGATATGAGGAAACATCGCCCCCGCCGCGCTCGCAGGCGAATGAAGCCGGAAGCGCAAAAGATTTTTCCAGTGACGATGATACACTGGATGAAGATGTTCCATTTTAAATTTGAACCGTACAAGTGTGCGGGCAATACAATCACACGCAGCAGGAAAAACTACTATGGCCAACAGTCAGATATTACTTCTCAAGCCGATCGAAGGCTTGGGAGCCGAGGGGGAAACAGTTACGGTCCGGGCGGGTTATGCCAGGAACTACCTGCTTCCGCGAAAACTCGCGCTCCCGATTACGCAAGCAAACAAGAAGCAGGTGGCTTCCTTGTTGAAAGCGCGCGAATTGCGCGAAAGCCGGGAATTGGAGCAGGCGCGCGAGCTGGCCGCCCGCATCGAAAAAGCGTCCCTTGCGATTGCCGTGAAGACCGGCGAAGGAGGGAAAATGTTCGGCGCGGTCACGAGCAACGACTTGATCAAACGGCTCAAGGAGGAAGGCATCGAGGTCAGCCGCAAGCAACTCGCGCTGGAGCATCCGATCAATGAACTGGGCTCACACACGACGAACGTGAAGTTGCACCCCGAGGTGGAGGCGGAACTCAAGTTTGAAGTGGTGTCGGAAAATCCGATTGCCGAATCAACGGAGACGGAAGAAGAAACGGCGAATACCGCCGAAGAATAATAGCCGGCAGCGGTTGAATCGATATACTTTACTATTCATGCCGCAAGAGCCGACGACTTCATTTCAGTATTCTGGTGAACCACCCGGCCGGAAGAAGCGTCATCGGCGCGAGGGTGGATCCGCCGATGACGATGTGCGTGTGCAACCGCACAGCATTGAAGCCGAGGAGGGCTTGCTCGCCTCGTGCTTGCTTGATGGCGGACATGACGTGCTCACGGAGTGCATCGAAGCAAAAATAGCTCCTGAATTTTTCTTCAAGGCCGCGCACCAGGAAATTTTCCGGGCCTTGATCGAGCTTTATGAAACCGGCGATCCGGTGGATGAAATTATTCTGCTTGAACATCTTCGGAAGAAAGGACTGGAAGAGGAAGTCGGCGGCATACAGGCGATTTACGCGATTCAAAACCGGATCGAAACCGCGGCGCACGCGCGTTATTTCGCACGCATTGTTCACGACAAGTATTTGCTGCGGCGGTTGATACGTACCTCGCGGGAGGCGATCGAAGCTTGTTATGAGCAGCAGGACGACATGTCGGCCTTCATTGAGCGGGTGGAGCAGGATATTTTTGAAATCAGCCGCGACCGGGTGACGGATTCCGCGAAGCCCATTCGCGAATCCCTGGATGATGCGGTTTCGGACATTCATGCCCTTCTGAATGGAAAGACCGATACCGGCGGCGTCATGTCCGGTTTTCGTGACTTGGACGGGATGACCTATGGGTTTCATCCCGGTGAAATGGTTGTTCTGGCTGCCCGCCCCTCGGTCGGAAAAACCAGCCTCGGGATGAATTTTGCCGAGCACGCGATTCTGCCGGAAGGGGGGAATCAGCCAGCCGGTGTCCTCGTTTTCAGTATGGAGATGACGGCCGCACAGCTGGCCATGCGCTTGATTTGCAGCCGGGCCCGCGTTGATATGAAGCGAATACGCGACCGGGTGATCTCCAAGCAGGATTCGGAGGATATTTCGACTGCGGTGAAGGAGCTCAAGGAGGCGCCGCTCTGGATTGATGACGCCACCAATTCGAGCATTCTCGACCTTCGGGCGAAAGCCAGGCGTCTGCACACGCGTCATTCGCTCGGCTTGATTATTGTGGATTACCTACAGTTGATCCGGGGGACGGATACCAGGGTCCAGAGGGAACAACAAATTTCAGACATTTCGCGCGGGATGAAAGGGATGGCGAAAGAATTGAACCTCCCGGTCGTCGTGCTCAGCCAGCTGAACCGTGAATCCGAACGCGAGCATCGGGATCCGCGTCTCTCGGACCTTCGCGAATCCGGTTCGATTGAACAGGATGCGGATGTTGTCCTGTTGTTGAATCGACCGAAAAAACAGGATGATGAAGATGAAGGCATTCAGGACGGGGGGCTGCCCGGAGACACGGAGCGCATCAAATTAATCATAGCAAAGCAGCGGAACGGTCCTGTGGGCGACATTGATTTGACGTTCGTCCGCAATTATACGCGCTACGAAAATTTCAAAAGATAATCATTAACAACTTCCGGTAACAAATGCGCTCCTTTTACATCCATCTATCAGCCCTTTTTTTCGGGTTTGTGTTTTTTGCCGGGCAGAGCGTGCTCCTCGCTCAGGAAGCGGGCGAGCGGGACTTCCCGGAAGTTAATGAAATCCGCGTCCAGTTCGACGGGTTTGAACCGGTGAGCAAAAGTTACGTTTTAAACAATGTGCAACTGCGCCCGGGCATGGATTATAATCCGACGCTGGTCGATCAGTCCATTCGCAGACTCTACGAAACCGGTTATTTCGAGTTCGCGGAGGTCGATGTCGATCAGGTGGAAGAGGGTCTTATCGATGTGATTTTCCGTCTGGTTCCCAAATACACGATCCAACGCATCCGTTATTCCGGGAACGAAGCCTATTCCGAATCCCGCCTGACCTCCGAGGGAGAAATTGAAGCCGGAGATATCCTGGATGAATTTGCGGTGAGTCAGGCGGCCGACGATATCCAGGCTTATTATGTCGATAAAGGGTACCCTGATGCGTCGGTTGAGTACGGTATTGAACGCAACCGGCAAACCGGTGGCGCAGAGGTTGCCTTTACGATTGACGAAGGCAGGAAGGTGACGATTAAAAAAGTTAATTTTCAGGGGAATGAAGCCTTTTCCGACCGTAAGCTTCGAGGCGTTCTTGAAACAAAAAAACGGAATTGGCTCTCCTGGATTACAGGGACCGGGAAATTCAAGGCTTCTCAATTCGAGGAAGACCTTGACCGCTTGCGGGCGTTTTATCGGAGCGAAGGATACCTTGATGTTGAAGTAACGCAGGAAGACGTTTCTTTCACCTACCCCGATCCCAACAAGATGGAGATCGCAATTCAGCTCGAGGAAGGCCGCCGCTATTCGGTGGGTGAGTTTTCCGTGGAGGGTGCGACGATTTTCACCACCGAGGAGTTGTTGGGCGCCGTTGAGTTGGAGCAGGGCGACACCTTTTCCCCTCGAAAAGTGGATGCCGCGGCGGATGCCGTCAGGGATTACTATACATCCCGCGGTTATTTGGATACCAATGTGCGCGCGGAACGGGCGCCGAACATGGAAACGGGGCGGATCGATGTTGTTTTCCGGGTACGGGAGAGCCAGCGGTTCATCCTGGAATCGATCAATCTTGAGGGGAATACAAAAACGAAGTCCCGGGTTATTGTGCGTGAACTGGCTCTAAGTCCGGGAGAGGTGTTCGACCTTAAGAGAATGGAGACGAGTCGGGAACGCCTTGAAAACACGCGGTTTTTTAATAGCGTGCGGCTGAGCCCCGAATCGACCAATGTTCCCGGACGCCGTGATCTGGGCATCACTGTCGATGAAGCCCGAACCGGAAATTTCAGTTTTGGCGTCGGGTTCGGTTCGGTTGAGCAAGCGACGTTGTTCTTTGAATTGCAGCAAGGTAATTTCGATCTTTTCAACTGGCGTTCCGGCTTTCAGGGGGATGGACAAAAGTTCCGCTTTCGCGCGTCCCTGGGCACACGGAGCAATCAACTTCAGCTCTCCTTTGAGGAACCGTGGCTTTTTGAACAGCGACTTGCATTCGGCGTTGAACTTTTCCGCACGGAGACGGACTTCAACAGTACGGATTTCAATGAACTGCGGACGGGCTTTGAAGTTTACTTAAGACGCCGTCTTTTCGAGCTGGTTGAAGCGCGTCTTTCCTACCGGCTTGAATTGGTGGAAATTTTTGATGTCGACCGGGGCAGCGGTACGGTTAATCCGGATGGCTCCGTGAGCGGCGACGGGGTGGCGGATGTTTTCCAAGCCGCTGAAGGCGAAGACCTTATATCGAAGATCGGGCTATCTTTCCAAAGGGATAATCGCGACTCCCTCATCTTTACCCGCAAGGGCAATCGCACCAGATTAATATCCGAGCTGGCCGGGCTTGGAGGCGATGTCAATTACTACAAACTGGAAGGACGCACGGCGCACTACATCCCGACCTACGATTACCTCGACCAAAGCTTCACGATTCTGGCCCGCGCCGGCACGATTTCACCTTTTGGCGACAGTGATGAAGTGCCCTTTTACGACCGGTTTTACCTGGGGGGGCCGGATTCGCTGCGAGGTTTTGATTTCCGCGATGTCGGCCCGCGGGATCCGGACGATGAGGACGAATCCGTGGGCGGCAATTCTTACGGCATGATTTCCTTTGAATACGGCTTCCGCCTGGCGGAACCTCTGGGCTTTGTTGTTTTCTATGACGGGGGCTTTGTAAACGAAGATGATTTTGATTTCGGACCTTCCGATTATGCTGATAACTGGGGCTTCGGGGCGCGCATTCTATTGATGGGATCCCCGCTTCAACTCGATATCGGCTTTCCGATCCATACTCCGGAAGGCGCGGATGACGGCGCACAGTTCAACTTTTCCTTTGGCACGCGTTTTTAATTCTGATTGAACTTGCGCTGTTGTTCCTTTTGAGTCCCTTCGTTGACATCCATTCTTCGACCTTACATACAACATACACACAACCATGAAAAAAAATATTACCACGATACTAGCCGCTTTTTGTCTTGTTGCCGGGCTCCATGCCCAAAAGCAAGCCGTCATCGCTACAGTTGACGTCCAGGAGGTATTGAATAACTACGAAGCTTTCCAGCAGGCCGCGGAAAAAGTCCAGGGTTCGGTTGCTCCTGTTGAAGAAGAGATGCAACAAATGCAGGAGAACATGCAGGGGCTGATGGAGGAGGGGCGTGAAGCGCAGGACAGGTCGCAAAACCCCTCTTTGGGCGAAGAAGCTCGTTCCGAAGCACAGGCCCGGGTGCAGGAACTGCAGGGAGAACTCCAGAAGAAGCAACAACAGCTGCAACAATTCCGACAACAAGCCGAACAATTGGCTGAGCAGGGGCGTGAGGAAGAGCTCGCCCCCTTGCAGCAAAAGGCGGTTGCAACTGTTGAGAAGGTTGCCAAGGAGAAGGGGATCGATCTTGTGGTTCCCACGAATGGGGCAATTTACTCGGATGATTCGCTGGAAATAACCGATTCTATAATCGAGGCATTAAACAAGTCGGAAGACTGAGTTTCGGACTCTTTTCGGTTTTTCCCGGGCGAAGCCGATTCCGCGAGTCCTGAGATTCAACATCGGATTATGAGGTTTTCCTACCCTGTTGGGCGGCTTTTGAAACTGGCTGGCGCCGATGCAACCTGTCGGGGGGCCTATGACGGGGAAATCACCGGGATTGCTTCCCTCGCCGAAGCGGGAAGCGGTGATATATCCTTCCTGAGCAACCCAAAATACCGCCAGGAAGCGGAATCGTCGAAAGCATCCGTGTTGCTGGTGTCCAAAGACGCGCATATTCCTTGTCGAAAAGGGCAGTTGCAGATCGAAGTGGCGAATCCATCTTTTGTGCTGGCTCTTTTGTGCAGGGATATAGAGGCGCAATTGGAAAAAGGGCGCAGCCCGGGCATACACCCGACGGCGGTCGTTGCGCCCGATGCGGAAATTTCCCCGGAAGCTTCGATCGGGCCGATGTGCGTGATTGGCGAGGCCGCGAAGATCGGCGCGGCCGTACTAGAGAACAACGTAAGCGTCGGGTCCCGCGCGTCCATCGGGGATGAGACACGCATTTTTTCCGGCGTGTTTGTTGGAGATGATTGCGTCATCGGTCCGCGCAACCGCTTGTCGATGGGCTGTGTCATCGGCTCGGATGGATTTGGTTACGAATATCATGAAGGCGAGCATGTCCGCGTTCCCCAAATCGGAAACGTTGAAACCGACGCGGATGTTGACATCGGGGCGAACACTACGGTGGATCGAGCTCGATTCGGCACCACCCGGATCGGGGCGGGCACGAAGATCGACAACCAGGTCCAGATCGCTCATAATGTTTCAATAGGCCGGCATTGCCTGATTATCGCGCAAGTCGGCATCAGCGGCAGCACGCATTTGGGAGACGGTGTTGTTGTGGGCGGGCAGGCCGGCATTGCGGGACATTTGACAATAGGCTCCGGCGTGCAAATTGCAGGCGGCGCCGCTGTGGTGCGCTCGCTTGAACCAAAATCCGCTGTCCGCGGTTCTCCTGCGGAACCCATGATGCGTTTTAACCGTATCGTTGTTCTACAACGTCGACTTCCGGAGTTATTTAAAAGAATTGATCAAATCGAGAAAATGCTCCAATGAATAATTAAAACCGCTAAAGCGGGCACGCACGAAAAAATATGGCTGATACATCGCTGAAAATATTCTCCGGCAACTCGAATCCCGCGTTGGCAAAAGAGATATGCGAGTATCTCAATGTCCCGCTGGGGGCGGCTGCCGTTGAAAGCTTTCCGGATGGAGAAAGTTTCGTCCGGATTGAGGAGAATATTCGGGGAACGGATGTTTTCATCATTCAATCCACTTGTTCACCGGCGAATCAGAACCTGATGGAGCTGTTCATAATGATCGACGCGGCACGTCGTGCTTCGGCGAGCCGTATAACCGCAGTCATCCCGTTTTACGGGTATGCGCGGCAAGACCGCAAAGACCAGCCCCGCGTTCCGATCACTTCGAAACTCGTCGCCAACCTCCTTGTCTCCTCAGGAGCCAATCGGGTTCTGACGGTTGACCTGCATGCGCAGCAAATACAGGGTTTTTTTGATATTCCCGTGGATCATCTCTATGCCTCACCCGTGCTCTTCGAATACTTAAAAGAGATCGATCGTGAAAATTTGACGCTTTTTTCGCCGGATGTCGGCGGGATGAAAATGACTTCCGCCTACGCCGCCATGTTGAAAACACCGCTCGGTTTCATTGCCAAGCGCAGGACGGACGCGGAAACGGTGGAAGCGATTTCCCTTGTTGGGGAAACTGAGGGCCGGGACGTCCTTTTGATTGACGACATGACGGAAACCGCGGGCACTTTGTGCGCTGCTGCGGAATTGCTGAAGAAAAACGGGGCGAGGCGTGTCATGGCGGCAGTGAGCCACGCCGTTCTCAACGACTTGGGCTATGAGCGTCTCTCCAAAAGCGTGTTGGATCAGTTGGTGACGACGAATACAACGCCGGTGCAACAACGGGAGGGGGTCCCCATTACAGTCCTCAGTGTCGCGGAACTTCTCGGCGAGGGCATACTGCGCATCCACAACAACTCGAGCGTGACGGGCCTTTTTTCGATTAAAGGGTTTTAAAAAAAATCAGGAACTTGCTTAGCTTTCAGTTTGTCGTTAAGTCTTATGCCTATGAAACGATACCTAATTCTGTTAATAGCTGGATTGAGTCTCATTTCTTTTGCCTATTGCGAGAAGGAGACGAAAAAGACGGTTGATATATCGGTTGACCGCACGCCGGTGGAGGAACGGAGCGATAAGCAGGTCGCTTCATACGCGGATGTCCTGGAAAAGGCGACCCCCGCCGTTGTTTCGGTGTATTCCACCCGTGTTGTTGAAGTGGGGCGTCAGCGCGTGCCGGAGGGGCTTCCGGAGTTATTCCGTGAATTCGGATTTCCCGTTCCCGAGCAGCGGCAGCGCGAGCAGCGGCAGCGCGACCCTCGGAGAAGTCCCGAGAGGCGAGAGCAAGTCGGGGTGGGCTCCGGCGTGATTCTCTCGGAGGACGGATATATTGTAACGAATCACCATGTTGTCCACGACAGGCGTGGGAACTCCGTGGATAAAATCCGGATTCGCTTGCGGGATGACCGGGAACTGGAGGCGGAACTCGTCGGCTCGGACAAAAAAACCGATGTGGCCGTGCTTAAGGTCGACGTCGATGAAAAGCTTCCTGTTGTCAAGGTGGCCGACAGCAAGAACCTGCGCGTTGGCGATGTGGTTTTCGCGATAGGGAACCCACTGGAAATCGGTTTGACGGCCACACAGGGCATTGTCTCGGCGACCGGGCGCAGTTCGCTTGGGCTTCTCGGGCGCGACGCCTATGAAAATTTCATTCAGACGGATGCGGCCATTAACCTGGGGAATTCAGGAGGCGCTCTGATTGATGCCCGAGGGCGGCTTGTCGGCATCAATACGGCGATCCTTTCCAGAACCGGAGGCAATATCGGGATCGGGTTTGCCATTCCTTCCAACATGGCGTTGAGCGTCATGAAGAGTCTCATTGAGACCGGAGAAGTTTCGCGCGGTTTGCTCGGTCTGTATATCGAGGACCTTAGCCCGGATCTGGCAGAATCCTTTGGCATCGACACCACTAAGGGCGCCGTGGTCAACCAGGTGCAGTCGGATTCACCCGCGGAAGAAGCCGGCGTCAAGCACGGCGACGTCATTACCTACGTCAATGATGAGCGGATTGAATCCGCCTCGCAACTTCGCCTTACGATATCCCAGAAAAGCCCCGGCACGGAAGTCACATTGACGATCATCCGGGAAGGGGAGGAAATAGAGGCGCCTGTCGAACTTGGATCCGCCAAAGGGTCGTTTGCTGAATCCTATGACGGGAAGGATGTTCTCGAAGGTGTCGTTCTTGAACAATTGAGCGAATCGATTCGTTCGGAGCTTTCCGTTCCCGGATCCGTCGACGGTGTGCTTGTCCGGGAAGTCGATCCCCGCTCACCCTATGCCGCGGTTCTGCGGCCGGGCATAATATTGCTTGAGCTTAATGGCAGCGAAGTAACAACGCCTGAAGAAGTGGCCGAAAATCTTCGCTCCGGTGTCAACCGCTTCTACGTATGGTTCGACGGTATGCGCCGTTACATCGTCTTGAAACGAAACCAATGAGCCTTATGCCTAAAAATGTCCGCCTTGTCCTGCTGGTCGTATTAATCACTTTGTTGGTTGTTGGAGCTGTGCAGAACAGTGCTTCGGTTCCGGTCAGCCTTGTAGCGTTCCAGTTTGAACTGCCGCTGTTTCTCGTAATCCTTGGGTCGGCCCTGATCGGTTTCGGTTTGGGCCGGCTTATGCGCCGTTGGCGTTGATTCGGCCAGTCGCTACAATACACGATTCTCGTAGGGAGCGGGTTTATCCCGCGATTCGGCGCCCTCGTAGCGAGCGGGTTTATCCCGCGATTCGGCGACGCCAAGGCGATTCGTAGCCGCAAGAATCCTGGCGTAAAGCCAGTCGCTACAAAAGCCAGTCGCTACAAGCTGCACGCTACTTTAATTTCCGAAAATTTAAGTGTTACAAGATGCTAGCCGCCTTTCGGACTTACCCTGTGGGTTAAGCCCGACGGACTCCTAGGCCTTTTGAGCGGGTGCTTCAGCTGTTTCCGCTTTCACCTGGTTGAGGTCTTTCGAGGTTAGGAGTTCAATCAACTTTTTCATTGCCGGCGTCAGGACGCGCCCCTTGCGGTGAATGATGGCCAGCGGACGCTTATACGTTTTATTGCGGAAATTCAGGACATGCAAAAGTCCTTGCGCTTCTTCCTGAATCACGGTGGTGTGGGGAATGACGGCTATGCCCGCGTTGATTTCGACAGCGCGCTTGACGGTTTCCACGTTGTCGAACTCCATCACCGGCTCAATTTCAATGCCCACATCCTTGAATATCTTGTCGGTCGCCTTCCGGGTCGGAATGTCGGGTTCAAAACCGATGAATTTTTCTTCCGCCAGGTCTTTGATTTCGACGCTCTTCCGTTTTGCGAGCCTGTGTTCAGGGCTCACCGCAAGCACCAGATAGTCATTGTGAAAAGGTAGAATCTCCAGCTGCCTGTGTTTTTGCGGGTAGGCGACAAGTCCAAGATCAATAGAATTGGAGAGAATGTCTTCGTACACCATGTTGGCGCGACGGTATTCCACCCGAATGTTGACCTCCGGATATTGAGTGAGAAAGGTTTTTACGTAAGGGGGGAGTTCGTGCAGCCCAATGCTGTAAATGGTGGAAATATGAATGGTGCCGCTGATGACTTTCTTGAGTTCCTGCAATTCACTATCAAGCTTCTCATAAAGCTTGAGGATTTCTTTGCCGGAGGCATAGAGCAACTGGCCCTCCCGGGTCAGCCGGAATTGTTTTTGACTTCGGTCGACGATCAGAACATTGAAATGTTTTTCCATCGCCCGAAGTTGTTGGCTGACTGCGGATTGAGTGACGCCATTCAGTTTGGCGGCCCGGGAAAAACTTTCGCTCTCGACTAAATCCGAAAATATCTTGAAGTTTTCAATGTGCATGATCACGACTTATTACTTGATTTAATGAAAAATCAAGCTTATAAAAAGCAAATCTAATGTAAAGTTTTTATTTTATAAGAAAAAGAGATGCCGGTGATAGCCTACGAGCAGTTTCAAAAAAACCTTACCGGGGTCCGGGAGCGTTTGTCGGCCGCGTGCCGGCGGGCCGGGCGGGACGAGCGGGAGGTCGCCTTGCTTCCGGTAACAAAAAACCATTCGGCCGAGGCGGTGCTGTTTGTTTCACGTGAAGGCCTGCCCGCCGTAGGGGAAAGCCGGGTGCGGGAAGCGGCTTCGAAGCGGGAAGCGATTGATGAGGCGCTCCCCATGCGCTGGGACATGATCGGACACCTCCAGTCGAACAAAGCGAAGCAGGCGGTTGCGGTCTTCGACCGCATTCAGTCGGTGGACTCTTTAAAATTGATTGAGCGGCTCAATCGTTGCGCTGCTGAAGTAAACCGGGTTTTGCCGATACTGTTGCAGTGTAATTCTGGACGGGATGAAGCAAAATACGGCTTTCTTCCGGAGGACATGGAGTCGGCGCTGGAGCGGGCGCTGGGCGCGTCAAATTTAAAGGTTGAAGGCTTTATGACTATTGCGCCGATGGACGATGATCCATCCGTGGCGCGCGCTGCCTTTTTCGAACTACGCGAACTCAGGGATCGTCTTGCGGCAACGAACGGCGTCGAATTGCCGGAATTGTCCATGGGGATGACGGGCGACTTGGAGGCAGCGGTTGAGGCGGGCTCGACGGAAGTCCGGGTGGGCACTGCGCTGTTCGGCGAACGTTAGCTTCATTCGAAGCCGCGCCCCCGGCAGGCAAGCGCCGCAGGACGTCTATCGGAGCCCTTCGACCAGCTCAGGACCTAGGCAAGGGCGTCCCGCCCTTGAGCGGTGGATACGGGCGGCGGACGCGCTACCCGGCAAGCAAACGCATCAGGGCGGGACGCCCTGAC